>NZ_RAWD01000217.1:0-16613 GCF_003612065.1 Corallococcus sp. CA047B | reverse complement strand
AGAAGTGTATAAGAGACAGGTCCGACTCCGCCGGCCCCCGCCGCGCAGGTGAAGGGCGGCACGCTGGTGCTGGATGCGAAGGCGTTCCCGATGCTCACCTCCATGGGCCGCAACCTGAGCCAGGCGGCGCGCGAGGGGAAGCTGGACCCGGTGGTGGGCCGCGCGCGGGAGGTCGAGGAGGTCATCGACATCCTGGGCAAGCGCCGCACGAACAACCCGTGCCTGCTGGGCGAGCCCGGCGTGGGCAAGACGGCGGTGGTGGAGGGCGTGGCGCAGCGCCTGCTGGGCCTCAGGGGCACGCTGGCGGAGAAGATCCTCGTCGAGCTGGACATGGCCACGCTGGTCGCGGGCACGCAGCTGCGCGGCTCGTTCTCCGAGAAGCTCAACGCGCTGAAGGAGGAGGTGCGGCGGGCCGAGGGGCGCGTGGTGGTGTTCATCGACGAGATCCACACGCTGGTGGGCGCGGGCTCCACGGGCGAGGGCCCGCAGGACGCGGCCAACGAGCTGAAGACGGCGATGGCGCGCGGCGAGTTCCCCTGCATCGGCGCGACGACGCACGACGAGTACCGCAAGTTCATCGCGGCGGACCCGGCGCTGGAGCGGCGCTTCACGTCGGTGACGGTGAACGAGCCGTCGGTGCCGGAGACGGTGGAGATCCTCAAGGGCATCATCGGGCGGTACGAGGAGCACCACGCGCTGCGCTACCTGCCGGAGGCGCTGGAGGCGGCCGCGTCGTTGGCGAGCCGCTACGTGACGGACCGGTTCATGCCGGACAAGGCCATCAGCGTGGTGGACCTGGCAGGCAGCCGCTGCCACCGCGAGGGCAAGCACCGGGTGGACGCGGCGGACGTGGCGCGGGTGGTGGCGAAGCTGGCGGGGGTGCCGGAAGAGCGCCTGCTGATGAACGACTCGGCGCGCCTGCTGCGGCTGGAGGACGACCTGTCGCAGCGCGTGATTGGCCACGCCGAGGCGGTGGGCCGCATCGCGCGGGTCATCCGGCGCAACTACGCGGGCTTCGCGTCGCGCCGTCCCATGGGCAGCTTCCTCTTCCTGGGCCCCACGGGCGTGGGCAAGACGGAGATGGCGCGGGCGCTGGCGGAGGTGCTGTTCGGCAACCGGGACGCGCTGGTGCGCCTGGACATGAGCGAGATGTCCGAGTCCCACGGCGTGTCGCGCCTCATCGGTTCGCCCGCGGGCTACGTGGGCTTCGGTGAGGGTGGGCAGCTCACGGAGCCGGTGCGCCGCCGGCCGTCGTCGGTGGTGGTGCTGGATGAGATTGAGAAGGCGCACCGCGAGGTGCAGATGCTGCTGCTCCAGGTGCTGGAGGAGGGCCGGCTGACGGACGGCAAGGGCCGCCACATCGACTTCTCGAACACGGTCATCGTGATGACGACGAACCTGGGCGCGGATGCGTTCTCGCGCACGGGCCGGGCGGTGGGCTTCGGCGCGGCGGATGCGGCGGCGGGGAACGCGCTGGACCTGGCGTCGGACACGGCGCGCAAGGCGCTGCCCCCGGAGTTGTGGAACCGCATCGATGAGCGGCTGCCGTTCCGTCCGCTGGTGGAGCTGGAGGTGGCGAAGATCGCCACGCTCATCCTGGCGGAGAGCAGCAAGCGGCTCGCGATGGAGCGCGGCATCGTCTACACGGCGGGCGCGGACGTGGTGGGCCACCTGCTCAAGTCGGGCGGCTTCGATCCGCTGCTCGGCGCGCGGCCGATGCGTCAGGTGGTGCAGCGGCTGGTGGAAGGCCCGCTGGCGGAGCGCATCCTCTCCGGTGAGTTCGGAGCGGGAGACCGCGTGCGCGTGGCGGTGCAGGCCGGACAGCTCCTGTTCGCCCGGGATGCCGCCTGACGGCGAAACGGCGAGCCCGGCAGGGACGCGCGGGTGATGGGGCGGATGCGTCCGCTCCGGCTCGCGCGGGACGCTCCACCGTGAAGGCGAAGCGAGTCCCCGTGGTCATCGTCGGTGCCGGGCGGCTGGGTGGAGCCCTCGCACTGGCGCTCCAGGCGAAGCGGTGGCCCGTGCGTGTGTATTCGCGCGACGACGCGGGCCGCGAGCGCACCCGGGCCCTGGGCCTGAAGCCCGCGACCCCCACGGACTTGAAGAAGGCCCGCGTCTGCGTGCTCTGCGTTCCGGACGCGGCCGTGCCCACCGTGTCACAGGCACTGTCGAAGGAATTGCCGCGCACGGTGGCGCTGGTGCACACCGCGGGGGCACTGCCGCTCTCCGCGCTGACGACGCAGCCGGGCCGGACGGTGGGTTCGTTCCATCCCCTCTGCGCCGTGTCCTCCGCGCGCGATTCACTGGCGGGCCATACGGCCGCCATCAGCACGCGCTCCCCTGCCCTTCGCGCGGTGCTCCAGCGCATGGCGGAGGACGTGGGCTTCGCGGTGTTCGACGTGCCGGAGGCACACAGGGCCGCCTACCACGCGGGCGCGGTGCTGAGCGCCGGTGGACTCGTGGCCCTGGCGGACGCGGCGGTGGGCGCGCTGGGCGCCGCGGGCATCGAACCCGAAGCCGCGCTCCAGGCCCTGCTGCCGCTGATGCGTTCCGCACTTCGGGGCGTGGAGGCGCGCGGACGCTCGGGAGGGCTCACGGGCCCCATCGTCCGGGGAGACGCGGGCGTCGTCGCGGCGCACCTCGCGGCGCTGCCCGGGGACATCGCTCCGCTCTACGCGCAGCTCTCACGGCGGGCGCTGCGGCTGGCTTCGGACCGGCTGCGCCCGGAAGTCCGCACCGCGCTGGAAGACGTGCTCGCGAAGAAGTGAAGCAGCCCCGCTCCAGGCCCTGCACGGACCAGAGCGGTGGCACTTCATGGCGCGCGTTCGGGCTCTCCCCGGACGCGCGCCCCACCCACGAACTACGTGAGGATGATGCGCGAGCCCTGGAGGGCGCGACGCACGATGGCCAGGGCCTGCTCGGACGCGGCCTCGGCCTCGGTGAGGCGGCGCAGGCAGACGTCGCCGGACACCGTCACGGAGCGCTTCAGGTCCGCCAGCAGCGTGAGCGCCGCCTGGAGCATCTCCTTGCCCTGCGGGGACTCCGCGGCCGGCTGGCCCGCGGCCTTGGACACGTGCGCCGTGAAGCGCTGCACCGCGTCCATCGTCGCGTTCGGATCGTACTTGTCCAGCAGCGGCTTCAGCCGGTCCGGGTTGATCCGGATGAGGCGCAGCGCGCCGACCTTCTGGAAGGCCGGGTGCACCAGGCCAATCTCCGACATCTCGAACGCGCCCAGCAGGCCCTCGTCCGGCGCGCGGTGCGCGTGCGGCACCACGTCCACGAAGAGCGCCAGCGGATCCGCGCCCTGCTTGAACGCCGCCAGCTCATCCTCATCCAGCGGCGGGAAGCTCGCGGGCGTGCCGATGAAGAGCAGCGGCAACACCACGTCGTGCCAGAACTCCTCCGGCGCGGACCCCGTGCCACCCACCGTGGCCACCAGGTGCGTCATCAGCTCCGCGAGCCGGGGGGCGCGCTCGGCCTGATCCGCCAGCGTCTTGCCCACTTCCATCCGCTGCAGCGACGTGACGATCTGCCCCTCGAACTGCTGGCGCGCTTCCGGCGGCAGCGGCGGCTGGGTGCGGCCCAGCGCGTCACGCACGTCGCGCGCGAGCACGTCCGTCTTCGTCTCCAGCGTCTGCTTCGCCTTGGCCGAGTCCACCACGATGAACTGGAGGAAGCCCGGATCGAACAGGCGCTGGTAGTCCTGGGGCGCCAGCTGCTGCGGCTGCGCGCCCAGGGGCTGCGCGGGGTTCGCGCCAAAGCGCACCTGCCCCAGCGAACGGCGGATGTCGCTGGCCAGGTCGTCCAGGCGCGTCAACTTGCCCTGCGCCAGCGCGTCCATCACCGCCCCGAACGGGGACAGCATGATGATGGCCTGGGGGAAGCCCAGCGACGCGCCCTCGGGGGAGTCGCGGTTGGGGAACCAGAAGGCCTGGTGCTCGGAGATGAGGCGAATCGCGAAGCCGCCCGCGAGGCCCAGCGCCGCGGCCTGGTGCTCCGGCCGGTTCGGGTCGAACTTGCCGCCCAGGAGCTGGATGACCGACTTCTCCACGTCCGCCCACGGCGCCTTCACCAGATCGACAGGCTTGCCGTCGGCCTTCTCCAGCGCCGCGGTGAGCTGGAGCTGCGCGTTGTGGACATGCTGCGGAACGGGGAGCGCCTGAGGCTCGGCGGGTTCGGACATGAGAGGGTTCCTGTGAGAGAAGCGACCGCGATCCCTTACCGTGAAAAACGCGTTCGTGGCCACGATTTGTGGCCGCTAGGATGCCCGCCATGTCAGCTTCCAGCGGGTCTGCCCGCCAGCCCGCCCTTCTCGCCTGCCTTCTCCTGCTGACATCCGGGTGTGCTTTCGTCGCACCCCGCTTCCCGCAGAACGTCCAGGCGTCGTTCGCCCGGGACGACATGCACAAGCTGACCACGCGGTCGCTGGAGCTGTACTACCCGGCCCACCTGCGTCCCACGGCCCTGCGCGTCGCGGCCCGGATGGAGGGCTGCGTGGACCGCCTGCGCGCGGACGCGTGGAGCAAGGCCGAGCGCAAGCGGGTCCTCGTCTACCTGACGAGCGCGGACTTCAACAACGCCTACGTCCAGTCGGAGTTCGCCAGCACGCCGCAGCAGATGGTGCTACCGCAGCACATGACGCTGGAGCAGTTCAACCTGTTGGGGCTGGGTGAGACGGACATTGGCGACGTGGCGTGTCACGAGTCCGTCCACTACGTGCAGATGCAGCAGGTGGGCGGCCTCTGGAACCTGCTCAACACCCTGAGCGGTGGCCTCTTCCAGCCCAACATCTTCACCGAGTCCTGGTTCCTGGAGGGCCTGGCCACCTACTACGAGGGACGGCTGGGCAAGGAAACAGGCCGCCCCTACAGCCCCGTGTGGCGCGGCTGGTGGGAGGGCGCGGTGCAGGCCCGGCGCGGGGAGCTCAACGCGGGCTACCTGTCCCCCGAAAATCGGGCGCTGGAGCCGTTCGGCGGCAACTACCTGAGCGGGATGCACTTCGTGGAGTACCTGGCCCGCACGTACGGCGAGAAGCGCCTGTGGAAGCTGGTGGAGGAACAGGGCAACTCCATCGTCCCGCCCATCGCCGTGACGCTGCGGTTCAAGCGCGTGTACGGCAAGGACATCGGCTCGCTGTTCAGCGAGTACGAGCAGAGCCTCCAGAAGAACCTCCAGGTGCGCGAGCGCCCCGCCACGCAGCAGGTGGTGGTCCAGGACGCGGGCTACTTCTCCCGGCTCGCCGCGAACCCGCGCGACGGCACCACGGCGCTCCTGAGCGTGGGCCGTGAGCAGATCACCCACCTCACCGTGCGCGAGCGCGACGGCCGCGAGCGCTTCAGCCGGGCGCTGGTGCAACTGCTCCCGGGGCGCAGGTGGGTGCTGGCCAGCCCGTCGCTCGCCAGCGGCATGACCTTCAGCCGCGACGGCGCCTGGCTGTACCTGGTCGGCGCGGACGTGGACGCGGTGGGCAGCTACACGGCGAAGCTGTGGCGCGTCGATGCGCGCACGGGCGACATCGTGAGGCTGTGGGACGGACTGGAGGGCATGGGCGGAGACATCAGCGAGGACGGCAAAAGCTACGTGTTCGTGCAGGTGCGCGGCGACGCGGCGAACCTCGTGCGGCTGGACCTGGAGTCGGGTCGGCAGGAGCGGCTGACGGACTTCCAGGCGCATACGGCGCTGGGCCCGCCCGCGACGTCTCCGGAGGGACAGCGCCAGGTGTTCCCCATGTCCGGCAAGGAGGGTTGGGATCTGGTGCTGCGCGAACCGGACGGCTCCCTGCGCTGGCTCACGCGCGACGGGCTCTTCAACTATTCGCCCCGGTGGCTGGACGCGGATCACCTCGCCTTCCTGCGCGAGCACGAGGGCCGGCTCCAGGTCCACGTGATGACCGTCTCCACCCGGCGCATCGCCCGCGTCACCGACGCGCCCCACCTGACGATGGACGTGGCGCCCGAGGGGGAGGACTCGGTCGTCTTCATCAACCGCGACGGCACGAACCTCACCGTCGACCGCGCGCCCCTCACCCAGGCCCTGGCCGAGCTGCGCACGGCGTCCACGCCCGTGGCCGAGGCGAACACCGCGCCCGGCGACGCGAATGCAGCGCCCCCTTCGACCGTTTCCCCCACCCCGTCGGGACTCGCGGGCGCACCGAACGCGCCCCCTCCGCCGTCAGGCACCCCCACCTCGGAGGCGTCGGAAGGCTTCGCGGACTTCCCCGGCCAAGGCACGGAGGGTGCCCTTCCCACCTCACCGGAAGCAGTCGCGCAGGTGCCCGCCGAAACGTCCGTGGCACCGCCGCTGACGTCCGACCCCGACAGCGACCTGGATGGGCCGGTGGTGCCGCCAGCTGTCGTGGGCCGCGACGTGGACGTGCTGTCGGACCAGCCCTACTCCACGCTGGAGGGCTTCCTCGTCCCGAACTACCGGCTGCCGTACTTCTACACCGTGCCCAACGACATCGACGGGGAGGACCCGTACCTCGCGGTCGGTCTGGCGTTGGCGGGTCAGGACCGGCTGGGCTTCCACGCGTATTCGCTGCTGCTGACGTACGACACGAAGGTGGAGCAACCCGGCGTGACGTTCGCGTACGGCAACGCGCAGTTGTCGCCCATCTACCTCCAGGTCTCCGCGTCGCGCATCCGCGAAACCAACCGCACCGACCTGCAGGCCACGGCGTTCGCGTCGCGCACGTTCTGGACGACGCCGGTGCAGTTCGGCGTGCTCGCGTTGGATCGCCGCTTCGACGCCACCGACCGCCGTCCCCAGCTCATCACGCGCCTCATCGGGCCGGAGGTCGCCGCGTCCTACTTCGCGGGCGAGGGCACGTCCTACGGCGGCACGCAGCGTGGCCTGGGGCTGTCGCTCAGCGGTGCTGTCTACCCCAAGGCCTTCGCGCGCGACTCCACCGTGGGCGACGTGCGCCTGGGCGTGGAGGGCTTCACGGGCGGCCTGCCCTTCACCGGCAAGGACAACTTCCAGCTCTCCGCCGTGGGCCGCTACCTGCCCGGCGCGCCCGACGGGCTGCTGGAGGTGGGTGGCATCCTCCCGGGCCAGGCCTTCTTCACCAGCCGTGACAGCACGGATGAAGGCTCGCTGCCGCTCCAGCTCCAGCCGGGCCTCGCGTTCAGCGAGTACCTGCGCGGCTACGAAGACCACACCTTCAGCGCACGCAACGTGCTCATCGGCACCGCGCGCTACCGCTACCGCGTCATCGTCGACTACGGCTGGGCCTCCACGCTGTGGGTGCTGCCGTCCCTCTTCGTCAGCCAGTTCGAACTGGAGGGCTTCGGGACCCTGGCGCGCACGGACAACCGGAACAACCACGGGGCGGTGGGCGGCTCCGCCACGCTGCGGCTCAGCGTGGGGCAGGCCTACGCCATCTCGTTCTTCTACCAGTACGCACGCCGCTTCAACGACGGCCTGGGCGACCTGCACCTCATCGGCGCGACCTTCTAGTTCACTCCGCCCGGACGCGCGGGATGGCCAGCCCGAACAGGCCCGCCTCGCGCGCCACCTTCAGCACCCCCGCCGGCACCAGCTCCGACGGCTCCATGCCGCGCGCCAGTTGCTCGCGAACCTGCGTGGAGGACACCTCCGCCAGGGGCGGCCCCACCGTGTTCGGCGCCGGATAGCCCGCGCGGTAGAGCACCAGCACGCGCGCCATCTGCTGGATGCGGTCGAAGTCCTTCCAGTGCGGAAGGTCCCGCAGGATGTCGCTGCCGATGATGAGCGAGAACTGGATGTCCGGGTGGCGCTCCACCAGGAACGCCAGCGTGTCCACCGTGCGACCGCCGCCGCCCACCTCGCGCTCCACCTGGCTCGTCTGGAGCCAACCGGAGGTCTCCTGACAGAGCGCGTCGCACATGCGCACGCGCTGCTCGAAGGACTCCAACTGCTTGCCGAACGGATGGTGGAACGAGGGCATCAACCAGACGGCATCCACGCCCTGCGTCGCATGCACGTAGGTGGCCGCCATCAGGTGGCCCACGTGCGGCGGGTTGAACGAGCCTCCAAGCAGCGCGACCTTCACGGCGGGCCTCTTACTTGACGGTGAGCTTCGTCGAACGCGAGTCGACCTGGAGCACCTGCGGCGGCAGCACCAGGTGCCCATCCAGACGGAACGCGGAGAAGCTCAGGTTGCGCTCCGCCTTCTCCAACAGGCCGCACGTCTGTTCCGCCGCGCCCACCAGCCGGCCCGGCGTCACGAAGTAGCGCGGGCCAATCTGCACCACCTTCGGCTCCGGCTCCTTGCCGTGGATGAACACCAGCGCGTTGAGCAAGTCGTCCCGCACCAGGTCGTTCTTGTCGTGCACCACGCAGCAGAGCGTGTCCCCCACCAGGTCCATGGCCTTGTTGGGCACGTTGGGGTCCCGGTACGCCAGCGACTCGCGCTCCGGCACGCGCACGAAGCGCTCCATCACCAGCCGCCGGTCGTCCTCCGACGCCACGTCCGCGGGCGCCGCGCCGTACGCGGGCGTGCGCGGCTTGCCCTCCTGGGGCGCCACCAGCCACTGCGTCACGTCCGCCAGGAAGTCGGAGTCGGAGTACTCGCGCCCGCCCCGGCTCTTCTGGCGGCGCCACAGCACCCACTCATCCAGGTCCGTGTAGCGCGCGCCGGTGAAGAGGAAGCGCCGGGCGCCCTTGGCCCGCAGCAGCTCATAGGCCGCGTCGAAGGCACCCAGGTCGCCATGCGTATCGGAGAGGACGCCAATCACGGGGAGGTCACCGCCCCACAGCGTACAGCAGGGCGGGCTCCCGGTGCTTCCGGAAGGCCTCCGTCTGGAGCGCGAAGCCCTCCAGCATCCGGTCCAGGCTCCACCCTTCCTCGATGCCACGACGCACCTGGTCGGTGCCGCACAAGAGGTCGAACGCGGGCACGTCCTCCACGAACTCGTACGCGTCCGCCCGCCAGTCGAAGTGCTGGGGACCGATGTCGTGCAGAGCCTGGAAGATGGCGATGCCCGTGCGCAGCGGCTGGAAGGCTTTCCGGTCCGTGACGTGGATGAACGCCCCGCTGCACGACTCGCCCTTGTACTTGTCGAACGTGGGGGTGAAGCCCACCGGCCGGAAGGCCACGCCCGGCAGGCGCTCCTGGTCCAGCCGCGCGAGCAGCGCGTCGGTGTCCACCCACGGCGCGCCGAACTGTTCGAACGGGCGGCAGGTGCCGCGCCCCTCGGACACGTTGGTGCCTTCACCCAGGCACATGCCCGGGTACACGAGCGCGGTGTCCGCGGTGGGCATGTTGGGCGACGGCGGCAGGAACGGCAGCCCCGTGTCGCTCCAGTGCATGTCGCGCGTCCAGCCCTCGCACTGCACCACCGTGAGGTCGCAGCCGAAGTCCTCCTGCGAGTTGAACAGCCGCGCCAGCTCCCCCGCCGTCATGCCGTGGCGGTTGGGCAGCGCGTACAGGCCCACGAAGGAGCGGAAGCGGTCCCCCACGAGGTTGCCTTCCAGCGTCACCCCGTCCAGCGGGTTGGGCCGGTCCAAGACGTAGAAGGGCACGCGCGCGTGGGCGGCGGCCTTCATGGCCAGCGCCATGGTGTAGACGTAGGTGTAGTAGCGGCTGCCCACGTCCTGGATGTCGAACACCAGCGCGTCCAGGCCCTTGAGCCACTCCGGCCGCGGCGACAGCGATTCGAAGGTGGAGCCATAGAGGCTGTACACGGGCACGCCGGTGCGCCGGTCGCGCGCCTCGTCCACGGCCACCATGTACTGGGCCTCGCCGCGGATGCCGTGCTCCGGGCCGAAGAGCGCCGCAAGCGTCACGCCCTCCGTGCCGGCCAGCAGGTCCGCCAGGTGGCGGAAGCGCGAGTCCACGCTGGTGGGGTTGACGATGGCGCCCACGCGCTTGCCCTTGAGCGCGGAGAAGCCCTGCGCGGCCCACACATCCAGTCCCGTCTTCACCTTCGTCACGGTCATCGCCTCGTCCCGTCGCACGCGCGTCGCGTGATCGCGGGAGGTCAGTTGGCGTCCAGGCGCTTGAGCGCGCCTTCAGCGGCCTTCTTCGAATCGCAGTTGGAGCGCAGGAAGCCCCCGGAGCGGCCGTCATCGTCCCCGCCGTTCTCGGCCAGGCTCTCCAACGTGCTTCGCGCATCCTTGAGCTTCAGGTCCGCCGCCGCCCTCACCGCGGCGACGCGCGTCCAGCAGTTCTCATGCTCCAGCAGGTCGACGATGCGCGACACGGCGTCGTCACTGCCCTTCTTCGCCGCCTGGCCGTACTCGCCCAGCGCGCCCGACACGTCGCCCTGGGCCTCCGACAGACGGCCCGTCAAGAACAGGCGCCGGGCCGGATCCTTCTCCGCGTCGATGTACTTCTGCGCCTCGTTGGAGCGCCGGGTCTTCTCCATCCCCGCCGTGCCTTCCACCGCGTGGATGGCGCGCAGGGGTGCCCCCCGGATCCACAGCAGCCCCACGACGCCCAGCAGCAGCACGCCCACCGCCGCCGCCACCATCAGCCACTTCCTGCGCTGTTCGGGCGCCATGCGCGCATGCGCCTCGAGCCCACGGGCCCAGAGGGCGCTGCCCGCCGAGTGCGCCTGACGTCCCAGCACCGTGGCCTTCTGGCCCACCACCACCGCGCCCACCGCCGCCCGCTGCCCCAGCACCACCGCGCCACCGGCCGCGCGCTGGCCCAGCACCACCGCGCCGCTCGCCGCCTTCTGGCCCAGCACCACCGCGCCGCCGGCCGCGCGCTGGCCCAACTGCGCCGCGCCCTGTCCGAATTGCGCCGCGCCCTCCGCCGCCCGCTGCCCCAGGGCGCTCAGGTCCATGCCCTCCTCGGACACGCGCGACAGGGCCAGGTTGCCGAACGGCGGCAGCGAGGACGCCTCCGCTTCCGACACCACCAGTCCCGGCGACGGCGCCTCCACCCGGTACGGCGCGCGCGGCACGCGGAAGACGCGGATCTTCCCGGGGATGCCCTTCAGCTCGAAGGAGCCCACCTCCTGCGACGGCACCTCCGCCTTGTTCATGGCCAGGTAGACGGCCTCCGTGAAGAAGACCTCATCCGCGTCGGTGATGCCCTCCACGCGGGCGGCGATGTTCACCGGCTCGCCGAAGATGTCATTGGCCTCCACCCGCACCTCGCCCACGTTGACGGCGACGCGCACGTGGAGCTGGTCATCCGCCGGGAGCAGGCGGTTGTGGTGCCAGAGCTGATCCTGGATGGCGATGCCACTCAGGACGGCCTGGGTGGGGGATTCGAAGGTGACGAGGAACGCGTCGCCAATGGTTTTGATGATGCGTCCACCGAACGCCTTGAACAGCGGCGCGAGCAACGCCTCATGCACCTGGAGCAACCGCTGATTCTCTTCCAGCGTCTGCCGACTGGTGCGTTCGGTGAAGCCCTTGATGTCGGTGAAGACGATGGCGAGGTTGGCGGTCTTCAAGGCGGGCGCAGTGTATGCAGCGCGTCGCGCGAAGCAATCGCCACGGCCAGGACCTCCAAAGAGCGACCGGCCGGATTGTCAGCGCTTCGATGGTTTGAGCACACGCATGGATCGCTTCTCCGGGGCCGTGAGCTGCGCCCTCACCTTCGCGGCGAGCTGGGGCCTGGCCGTCCGGTCGTAGAAGGCAGCCAGCGTGCGAAGGACGCCCGGGTTGGTCGGCTGGGCGTCCCGCGCGGCCAGGAACTCCCGCTCCGCGTCCAGCGCCCGCCCCTGCTTCTCCAGCACCGCCGCCAGTTGCAGGCGCACCTGCACCCACGCGGGCTTGGACTTGGACAGGGGCCGGTAGTGCAGCTCCGCCTTGAGCCAGTCCCCCACCTGGGCCCAGAGGCCCGCCAGCCGGAAGCGCGCGTCGTCATAGGACGGGCGCAGGCCCACCGCCTTCTCATAGGCGCGGATGGCGTCGAAGGGGGCGCTGCGCTCCTCCAGGAGTTGTCCCCGCAGGAAATGGACCCGGGGGTTGTCCGGGGCTTCCCCCAGGGCCGCATCCAGGTGCGCCTGGGCCCGGTCCAGCTCCGGGGCGCTCCCTGCCTTGAGCAGCAGCCGCGCGGCCTCCAACCGGGGAAGCTCCCACCGGGGCTGGGCGAGCACCAGCCGCTCCAGGGCGGCCAGGGCCCCCGCGTCGTTCCCGGCCGTCTCCAGGGCCAGGGCGTCCGCCAGCGGGTTGGGAGCCGCCGGGGCCACCTGGGCTGTCAGGACCGGAGAGGCCGGTGCGTCGGAGGCGCCCGTCAGCAACGCCGCCACGAGAACCCACATCATGCCCGGCAGATAGCAGAGCCAGGCGGGCCACCTCAACACTTCCCCTTGACGGACACCCGGCCGCGCATGAAACCCATGACCGTGCAGATCTCCCAAAGAACGCTGGAAGACCTTGGTTTCTCCGAAGTGCTCCGTGCGCTGACGGAGCGCTGTCGAACGGAGCCAGGAAGGGAGCGGGTGCTTGCCCGCCCGTTCCACGACACCGAGGCGGAAGTCACCGAAGCGCTGGCCCTGGTGGAAGAGGCCCGCTTCCTGTCACAGCAGCAGTTCTCCCTGCCCCTGGGCGGCGTGACGGACCTGCGCACCGCCGTGGGCCACGCGGAGAAGGGCGGCATCCTGGAGCCCCGCCAGCTCATCGACGCGGCCCAGCTGCTCTTCGCCTTCGCCAGGACGCGGGAGGCGCTGGACGAGCGCCGCGAGAAGGTCCCCCGGCTGGTGGAAATCTCCCGGCGCCTGCCCTTCCTGGAGGCGATGGCGCGCCGCCTGGACCAGTGTTTTGAACCGGACGGTGAGATCTCCGACCGCGCCAGTCCGGAGCTGAAGGAAGCCCGAGACCGGGCGCGCGGCCTGCACCGGCGCATCAAGACGCGGCTGGACGAATTGCTCCACGACGAGTCGTTCATCCCCAAGCTGCGGGAGAACTACTACACGCTGCGCAACGGGCGTTACGTGGTGCCGGTGGTGTCCAACTACCGCTCGGAGGTGGACGGCATCGTCCACAACGCCAGCCAGACGGGGCAGACGCTCTTCATGGAGCCGCAGGCGATGGTGGGCCTGGGCAACGACCTGGCCATCGCGCAGTCGGAGGTGTCGGAGGAGGAGCGCCGGGTGCTCCAGGAGCTGAGCCAGCTGGTGGGCCGTGAGTCCACGCGCATCCTGGAGGGCCTGGAGGCGGTGGCGGAGCTGGACGAGGTGGAGGCCATCGCCATCCTCTCCGCGGATCTGGACGCCACGACGCCCACCTTCGTGGACGTCACGGAGCTGCAGCTTCGCGGGCTGCGCCACCCGCGCCTCGTGCTCAAGGGCACGGAGGTGGTGTCCAACGACGTGGCGCTGACGGGTGGCGCGCGGGCGCTGGTGGTGTCCGGCCCCAACGCGGGCGGCAAGACGGTGACGCTGACGGGCGTGGGGCTGTGCGCGCTGATGCTGCGCGCGGGTTTGCCCGTGCCGGTGGCGGAAGGTTCGCGGATGCCGCTGTACCGCTCCGTGCACTCCACCGTGGGCGACGCGCAGGACCTGACGCAGGGCCTGTCCACGTTCAGCGCCCACGTCACCCTGCTGCGCGACATCCTGGCGGTGGTGGGCCAGGACTCGCTGGTGCTCATCGACGAGATCGCGGCGGACACGGATCCGCGCGAGGGCGCGGCCATCGCCATCGCGGTGCTGGAGGAGCTGCTGGGCAAGGGCGCGTATGCGCTCGTCACCACGCACCTGGAGGAGCTCAAGGCGCTGGCGCACATGGATCCGCGCTTCCTCAACGCGCGCGTGGGCTTCGACTCCAAGCGGATGGCGCCCACGTACCGGTTGCAGATGGGCGCGGCGGGCCAGTCGTCCGCCATCGACATGGCGGCGCGCGTGGGCCTGCCCTCGAACGTGTGCGAGCGCGCGCGGGAGCTGTCGCTCAACGCGGGCGGACCGCTCACCAAGGCGCTGGCGGCGGCCGAGGATGAACGGCGCAAGCTCTACGAGGAGCTGGAGAAGGCACGCATCGCGGCGAAGGAGGCGGAGGCGCTGCGCGCGGACCTGGAGAAGCAGAAGGTCGCCTTCGAGCGCGAGCGCAAGGGCCGGATGATGCAGTTCAACGAGGACGTGCACTCGGCCAGCGAGCACGCCGCCCAGGAGGTGCGCGACCTCTTGACGAAGCTGCGCTCCGAGCAGAACGAGAAGGCGCTCTCCGAGGCGCGCATGCAGTTGCAGCAGCGCGCGGACGAGGCACTGAAGCGCGCGGCGGCGGCCAAGGCGGAGCTGTTCCAGGTGGAGGCGCCGGGCCCCGCGAACCTCAAGGTGGGCGCGTGGGTGCACCACTCCGGCCTGGGCCGGGACGTGGAGATCCTGGAGCTGACGGACGGGCAGGCGGTGGTGTCCGCGGGCGGCGCGCTGAAGATGCGCGTGCCGACGACGGAGCTGTCCGGCCCTCGCGGACGCAAGCCCCAGCAGACGAAGTTCCCGGAGCGCCAGAAGGGAGACGCGGCCCTCAAGCGCGCGGCCTCCGCGGCGCCCGCGCAGGTGGATGCCACGAACTTCCGCTGCGACGTGCGCGGCATGCGCGCCGACGACGCGCTGTCGGAGCTGGAGCGGTTCCTGGACCAGGGCCTGCGCCGGGGCGAGGAGGCCGCGTTGATCATCCACGGCCACGGCACCGGGGCCCTCAAGCAGACCATCCGCGACCACCTGGCCGCGTCGCCCTACATCCGCATGTTCCGCCCCGGAGAAGGCCATGAGGGCGGAGATGGCGTGACCGTGGTCGCACTGCGCGGCTGACGGACGTACCTCGGGGAGTCGGGGTCCACCGGGCCCCGCTCCCTGTCGTCAGTCCCGTCCACCCTACCCTCCGGGACGGCATTCGGAGTGTGACGGTGTGTTGGGTAGAGTACGAGCCATGTATCGGCTCTGCCTGCTGGGATGCGTGTTGTTGCTGGGCGCCTGTCGCGAGAAGGCCCCGGACGAGGGCGCGCTCCGCCTCACCGTGAAGTACAGCGCGTCCCATCCTCCGGCCTGCGTGCGCGTCGAAGTCCAGGATGCCCGGGGCCACAAGGAAGGGACGGACATCCCCAAGAGCCAGTTCCAGGAGCGCGACGAGCAGGAACTCCGGGTCGCGGTGCTCCGCAAGGCGGACTGGGAACAGGCGCTGAGCATCACGGTGTCCTCGTTCGACAAGGACGAAGCGGGCCGCTGTGCCGGCAACGAGGTGGAGCGGCGCGCCAGTGAGCAGCCCGTCCCCGTGCCACCGAAGAAGTTCTCCCAGTGGACCCTCCAGCTCATGGCGGCGGACGCGGACGGCGACGGCCATCTCGCGGGGGCCACGTGGGACCGGCTCGCCGACTGCAACGACAACGACGCGGCCTACCACCCCGGCGCGAAGGAGACGTGCGGCGGCACGGTGGACTTCAACTGCAACACGCTGACGGGGTGTCAGGAGCCGGGCTGCCGCGCCGAGGCCTGTGATGACGGCAACGCCTGCACCCAGGGCGACCACTGCGAGGGGGAAGGCAAGGCAGCCAGCTGCGTGTCCGGCACCCCCACCCAGTGTCAGCAGCCGGGCAATGTCTGCGCCGCGCGCATGGCGTGCCAGCCCACCACCGGCCTGTGCGAACCGGGCGCACTGCCGCAGGGGACGGTTTGCGACGATGGAAACCCGTGCACGCTCGGGGATGCGTGCAGCGCCGGCGCCTGCGCGGGCACCGAGCGCCAGTGTGCCGCGGGCAGCGACATCTGCCGGGAGAGCGGAGGCACCTGCAACCGGGACACGGGGCGCTGTGACTACAAGCCCCTGCCGGACACGGCGACCTGTGATGACGCGCTGGCGTGCACCACGCCCGACCGCTGCGATGGGAACGGAGCCTGTGTCGGCACACCCACGGCGTGCGCGGCCCCGGCCCAGTGTCTGCGGATCGCGCAGGTCTGCACCACGGGCGCGGACTGCCGCTACGAAGCGGATCCCGCGAAGCTCAACACACCGTGCACCGCTTCGACGGGCGCGCCGGGCGTGTGCCTGCCGACCGGTGCGTGCAGTCCGTTCCCCTACCCGACCTCCAACTTCGATCCGAACACCATCGCCGCGGCGGACATCCAGGGGCTCAAGACCACCGGCAACGTGACCTTCAACTCCGACACCCTGACGTGGAACCCGGCCGGCACCGTGCAGAACTCCGCCCAGCTCAAATACAAGATCCTCCCCCAGGGCACCGGCGTGACGGATGCGGTCCTGCTCCCCGTGGCGACCCTGGACCTGGGGGGCTCACTGACGCTCGTGGGCGCGCGCCCCGTCATCGTGGCCGTGTTCGGGGATGCCGTCGTGAACCAGCCCATCTTCGCCAATGGCACCACGACGGTGGCCGGAGCGGGCGCCCACCAGCAATGCGGCACCGCGACCGGAGCGAACGGGGAGTTCGCCAACCGGAAGGGCGGCGGCGGCGGTGGCGGTGGCAACGGCACCGTGGGCAAGAACGGCGGTCGCGGCTACGACGATGGTGGACTCCCGGGCGCGGCCGGCCTCACCCGAGCCTCGGCCATGGTCCCCCTGGTCGGGGGCTGCCCGGGTGGCGAGGGAGGTGGCCTGGGCGTCGCGATTCCAGGCAAGGGCGGAGCGGGAGGCGGCGCCTTCCAGCTTTCGGTCGCGCGCACCCTGACCGTGTCGAAGCGGATCACCGCCAGTGGCCGGGGCGGTGGCGGGGGGCAAGGCAACTC
>NZ_RAWD01000216.1:0-16805 GCF_003612065.1 Corallococcus sp. CA047B | reverse complement strand
CTCTCACTCCGGACCGGGGGCGGGGCCTGTCGCGCGCAGCACACGCCGGGTGTGCAGGGCGATCATCGCCTCTTCATCCGTGGGAATCACCCAGGCGGAGACGCGGCTGCCGGACCGGGTGATGCAGGGGCCTCCGCGAGCATTGGCCTCCTCATCCAGCTCCAGCCCCAGCCAGCGCGCGTCGCGACAGACCCGCTCGCGAATGGGCGCGGAGTGCTCGCCAATGCCGCCCGTGAAGACCACGGCGTCCAGGCCGTGCAGGGCCGCCGCGAGCGAGCCCAGCTCGCGATGGATGCGATAGACGAACAACTCCAGCGCCTCGGCGGCGGCGGCACTGGAGCCACCGAGCAGCTCGCGCATGTCGCTGGATTCGCCGGAGACGCCCAGCAGGCCGGATTGCTGGTAGAGCAGCCGCTCCAGCGCGCGCGCGTCCATGCCGTGCCGGTCCATCAGGTAGAGCAGGACGCCGGGATCCAGGGCACCGCAGCGGGTGCCCATCATGAGCCCATCCAGGGCGGTGAGGCCCATGGTCGTCGCCACACTTCGTCCCTGGAGCAGGGCGCACATGCTCGCGCCGTTGCCCAGGTGCGCTACCACCGTGCGTCCTTCGGCGGCCCCGGGCGCCGTGCCTGGCAGCGTGGAGGCGATGTATTCGTAGGAAAGGCCATGGAAGCCGTAGCGGCGGACACCCTCCTCGGCATAGCGGCGGGGCAGGGCGAAGGCCTGGGCCACGGGGGGCTGGGTGCGGTGGAACGCGGTGTCGAAGCAGGCGACCTGCGGCACCGCGGGCGCCGTCCGCGTGACGGCGCGAATCGCTTCCACGCAATGGGGCTGGTGCAACGGCGCCAACGGGATGAGCGCTTCCAGCTCCGCCAGGGTCGCCGCGTCAACGAGGGCGGGCCCGGAGAAGCGCATGCCGCCATGGACCACCCGGTGGCCGGTGGCCGCGATCCGGTGCCCGCCGAGTACGCCCTCCCGACCCCAGGCGAACAGGAATTCGGTGGCGCCCGTGTACCCGAGCTGCGTTCCGGGGGCCCAATCCCTCTCAGCGATGACGGCACCGTCCGCGTGCGCGACGAACCGCGGACGGGTCGACAGCTCCTCGAACTCCCCCCGCAGGAGGAGGCGGAGGGGCTCTTCATCGAGGAAGACGGAGAACTTCAGGCTCGAAGAACCCGCGTTGAGCACGAGCAGCGCGTCCGGCACGCCTCCCGTTTCGGACGTCCGCCGTGCCATGCGTGAGCCCCTCTCAGTCCGGCCAGGTCCAGTCGGTGATTTCAGGACGATCCTTGCCGTGCTCGTGCGCGTAGGCCAGGTTGTCGAGGATGGCGTTCTTCATCTCTTCCTTCAGGTGCCCTGCCTTCGCCTGCATCCCCGCCACGCGATCGATGACGTCGATGACCAGGTGGAAGCGGGACGTCTCGTTCAGGATCGCCAGTTCGAAGGGCGTGTTGATGTTGCCTTTCTCCCGGTAGCCATGCACGTGCAGGTCTTCGTGGTCGATGAAGCGATAGGCAAGCTTGTGGATGAGCGAGGAATAGCCGTGGAAGCTGAAGATGATGGGCTTGCCGGGCGGGAACAGGCTTTCAATCTCCCGTTGGGTGGACCCGTGCGGATGGTCCGCCGACGACTGGAGCTTGAACAGGTCGACGATGTTGACGAAGCGCAGCTTCAGGTTCGGCGCGCGCGCGCGCAGGATGGAGGCGGCGGCCAGGGCCTCCTGCGTCGCGACGTCGCCGCAACTGGCCATGATGACATCCGGCTCCGCGTCCTGGTCCGTGCTGGCCCGCTTCCAGATGCCAATCCCCTTGGCGCAGTGGGCAATGGCCTCGTCGATGCTGGTGAATTGGAGGTGTTTCTGCTTGTCCGCGACGACGACGTTGACGCAGTCGGTGCTGCGCAGGCACTGGTCCGCCACCACCAGCAGCGTGTTGGCGTCCGGAGGCAGGTAGATGCGCGTGACCGTGCCGGACTTGTTGGTCACCAGGTCGATGAACCCCGGGTCCTGATGTGAGAACCCGTTGTGGTCCTGACGCCACACCGTCGAGGAGAGCAGGATGTTCTCCGAGGCGACGGGCGCGCGCCAGCTCACGTGGTTCTTGCTGATGTCCAACCACTTGGCGTGCTGGTTGAACATGGAGTCGATGACGTGGGCGAACGCCTCATACGTGTGGAAGAGGCCGTGGCGCCCCGTGAGCAGATACCCCTCGAGCCAGCCGAGCAGCGTGTGCTCCGACAGCATCTCCATGACGCGGCCGTCCCGCGCGAGCTCGCCCCCGTCGGCGTCGTCCGGCGTCAGGTTCGCCATCCAGGTCTTCTTGCTCACCTGGTAGATGGCCTGGAGCCGGTTCGAGGCGGTCTCGTCCGGGCCGAAGACGCGGAAGTTCGTCGGGTTGTCGCGCATGATGTCGCGCAGGAACTCGCCGAGCGGCTTGGTATTCTCATGCAGCGTGGTGCCGCGCGGGCCGACCTTGACCGCATAGTCGCGGAAGTCGGGCAGCTTGAGCGTCTTGCGAAGCAGGCCGCCGTTGGCGTGCGGGTTCGCGCTCATCCGCCGCGGCCCCTTGGGCGCGAGCGACCTGATCTCCGGATTCAGCCTTCCCTCCGCGTCGAACAGCTCCTCGGGCCGGTAGCTGCGCATCCAGTCCTCGAGCGCCTTCAGGTGCGCCGGGTTGCCCCGCACGTCGGCGAAGGGGACCTGGTGTGAGCGCCAGGTGCCCTCCAGCTTGTGCCCATCCAGCTCCTTCGGACCCGTCCAGCCCTTGGGTGAGCGCAGGATGATCATGGGCCAGCGCGGACGCGTCGGGGAGTCCGTCTGCCGTGCGGTCTTCTGCAGGGTCCGGATCTCCTCGACGGCGCGCTCCAGGGTCTCCGCCATCTTCTGGTGCATCTGGGCCGGGTCGCTGCCCTCGACGAAGTAGGGCTTGTAGCCGTAGCCGACGAACAGGGACTCCAACTCCTCCGGGCTGATGCGAGCGAGGATGGTCGGGTTGGCGATCTTGTACCCGTTGAGGTTCAGGATGGGCAGCACGGCGCCGTCCCGCGCGGGGTTGAGGAACTTGTTCGAGTGCCAGGCCGTCGCGAGCGGACCGGTCTCTGCTTCGCCGTCACCCACGACGCAGGCGACGATGAGGTCGGGATTGTCGAAGGCCATGCCGTACGCGTGGGAGAGGCTGTAGCCGAGCTCGCCGCCTTCATGGATGGAGCCCGGGGTCTCCGGGGTGACGTGACTGCCGATGTGACCGGGGAAGGAGAATTGCTTGAAGAACTTCCGCATCCCCTCCGCGTCCGGGCTCTTGTCCGGATAGACCTCCGAATAGGTGCCCTCGAGATACGCCGGCCCGAGCACGCCCGGGGCGCCGTGGCCCGGCCCGGCCACGAAGATGACGTCGAGGTTCTGTTCGACGATGAGCCGGTTCAGATGGACCCAGACGAACGAGAGCGCCGGGCTCGCGCCCCAGTGGCCGAGCAGCCGATGCTTCACGTCCGCCGGCACCAGGGGCCTGTGCAGCAGCGGGTTGTCCTGGAGGTAGATCATCCCCACCGCCAGGTAGTTGCACGCGCGCCAGTACGCGTTCATCAACTCCACTTCCCGGGTGGTGAGCGGTCCACCCCCCTGGGTCCCCTTCCTGGCCGGCGTGGAGGGCCCCTGGCCGTGCTCCCTGGCGGACAATGACGGCCCAGACTCTTCGGATGCTCCCGTCCCTATCGGGTGTGCCATGACATGCCTCCCATCAGTGTTGCGTGTGGAGTGTTGAGTCGGGTGCTGCCCGGGCGAAGCCTGCTTCACCCTCCATGTCGCCGCTGTATCTGCCCAGGGCCGCCGCGCTGTCGCACCCGGCCCGGTGGTGGAACATCCGCTGGGCGGCGGGCACGTACTCGCGCCGGCCCCGCCAGACCTCCATCGCCTCGTCCTGGAGCGCGCGTCCGTAGGAGAAGCTCAGCTTCCAGGGCTTCGGGGCGTCCAATGCGTTGATGGCGTTGAGGTGCTCGGTGGCCAGGACCGTGTCTTGTCCGCCGGACAGGAAGACGACCCCGGGGACCGCGGGCGGCACATGGCGCGTCAGGGCGCGCAACGTCGCCTCCGCCACCTCCTCCACCGAGGCCTGCCTCGCGCAATCGTGGCCGGCGGTGACCATGTTCGGCTTGAGCAACATCCCTTCCAGGGACACCCGCGCGTCGAAGAGTTCGTTGAAGACCGCTTGCAGCACGCGCCCCGTCACGTCCTCGCACTGTTCGAGCGCGTGCGCTCCCTCCATCAGGACTTCAGGCTCCACGATGGGCACCAGGCCCTGCTCCTGGCAGAGGGCGGCGTAGCGCGCGAGCGCGTGTGCATTCGCGTGGATGCACTTCGCGGTCGGCAGCCCGTCGCGGATGATGAACACCGCGCGCCACTTGGCGAAGCGCGCACCGAGCTCGCGGTACTCCTCGAGCCGATCGCGGAGCCCGTCGAGCCCTTCGGCGACGAACTCTCCCGGTGCGCCAGCCAGGGGGTGGACGCCGGTGTCCACCTTGATGCCGGGGATGATGCCGCGGCCCACCAGCAGCTCCAGCAGCGGGATGCCTGTCGAGCTTTCCTGCCGGATCGTCTCGTCCTGCAGGATGACACCGCCGATGAACTTGGCGATGTCGGGCGTACTGAAGAGCATCTCGCGGTAGTCGCGGCGGCTGTCCGGGGTCGACTCGATCGCGCGCGCGGTCAGGCGCTTCGTGATCGTGGAGACCGTCTCGTCCGCCGCCAGGATGCCCTTTGCGTCCGCAACGATGGCTCGCGCGGTTTCGTCGAGCCCTGGCATCTTCGGCATGTGTTCCTCCCATCCGTCGGAAGTGAACTTGAAGGCGCCCTGCTGCGCCGACAACTGGCGGGGCGGCGCTCGGCAATGAGGCTGCCTTTGAGCGCCGGGCAGGATGGTGCCGCCCCGTCGCGATGCCATCTTGACCCCTGAACCCAGCCGTCACCGGCAACGCCCGGCGTGCGGTTGCTGGAGACAGCCATGGCCATCAAGTTGCTCATCGCGGACATCGACGGGACCCTGGTGACACGGGACAAGGCCGTCACCGCGCGAACCCGCGAGGCCGTCGCCCGGCTGCGCGCCAGCGGCATCCTGTTCACCGTCACGAGCGGGCGACCGCCGCGCGGCATGGCGGGGCTGGTGGCCGAGCTGAAGCTCACCGACCCCGTGGCTGCCTTCAACGGCGGCGTGTATGTCAAATCCGATCTCACGACGGTGCTGGAGCAGCGGACCCTTCCGCCCGCCATCGCCAGGCAGGCCGTCGACTTCATGCTCCAGGCGGGCCTGGATGTCTGGGTCTACCAGGGGGCGGATTGGTTCCTCCGCGACCCCGAGGCATTCCGCGTGGCCAGGGAGAGGAGCAACGTCGGGTTCGACCCGGTCGTCATCGCGGACCTGCACGGCGTGCTCGACGCCCCCATCAAGCTTGTCGGGGTGAGCGAGGACACCGCGCGGGTCGCGCGCTGCGAGGCCGAGCTCTCCCTGCGACTGGGCGCCGAGGCCTCGGCGGCACGTTCGACGGCCTACTATCTCGACGTCACGCATCCCGAAGCGAACAAGGGGATGGTCGTGCGTGAGGCCGCGCGCCTGCTCGCGCTTCCCCTGGAGCAGATCGCGGCCATTGGAGACATGGCCAACGATCTGCCCATGCTGACCACCGCCGGCCTTGGCATCGCCATGGGCAACGCCAACGCGGAGGTCCAACGCCTCGCACGCCACGTCACGCGCACCAACGACGAGGACGGGTTTGCCTACGCGGTCGACTCCTTCATCCTGGGCCAGCCGCCCTTCGCCCGGACGAAGCTGGGGCTTCCGCCCCGCACACGCGCCTGCCTCTTCGGGCTCGATGGCGTCCTCGCGCAGACCTCCAGCTTCCACGCCAGGGCCTGGAAGCAACTGTGCGACCACTACCTGCGGCGGCGTGCGCGAGCCTCGGGGCAGCCCTTCATCCCCTTCGACCTGGTGCGCGACTCCAGCCACTACTTCGACGGCAAGCCGCCCCTGGAAGGCCTCCACGCGTTCCTGGACGCCCGCGGCATCGAGCTGCCGGAGAGCACGGTTCACGCGCTGAACGACCGCAAGGCGGAGCTCCTGGTCGAGCTGCTCCGGCAGGAGCAGGTGGAGACGTATGAGGGAACGGTCCGCTACGTCCAGGCGACGCGCGCCGAGGGACTTCGGACCGCGGTCGTCTCCGCGAGCAGGCACTGCGCGGAGCTGCTCCAGTCCGCCGGAATCCCGGACCTCTTCGACGCGCGGCTCGGCGCCACGCCGCCCCCCGAGCTCTACCTCGCGGCCGCCCGGGCCCTCGGTGTCGAGCCCGGGGATGCGGTTGTCTTCGAGGACACGCCTGCCGGCGTCGCGGCCGCACGGGCGGCCCACTTCGCCTATGTCGTCGGCGTCGACCGGCTGGGTCGGCCCGCCGAGCTGCATCGCCATGGCGCGGACCTCGTGGTGACGGATCCCGCCGTCCTCCTCGAACAGGACGGCACCCCGCATTGAGCGGCGGACGACATCCACCTCGCCCTGGGGTCGGTGTCAGGCCTGCGGGAATGGACATCACAGACAGACCCGAGGGGCATTCAGACAGCTCGTACTTCCGCGCGCTCGGCGAAGTGAGAATCATCCGAGTCGATCGAGGTGTCTTGAATGCTGGGGACGGACAGCACCAGGCAGGGGATGAACCCGGGGCGTGCACCCTTCATTGGCACATGGCCGCTGCTCGGGGTCCTGACGGCGCTCTCCGGGTGCACGGTAGGTCCCAACTTCACGAAGCCCGAGGTTGAGGTGGCCAAGGAGTGGCGCACCCAGGGTGACCCACGACTTTTGAAGCAGGCAGCGGTCGACAGCCAATGGTGGAAGTCGTTTGGCGATCCGGTACTCGATCGCCTCGTCGAGGTCGCCAACCGGCAGAACCTGCCGCTGCAGATCGCGGGTCTGAGGATCGTGGAGGCGCGCGCCCAGTTGGGCATCCTCACCGGCCAGCAGTTTCCGCAGGTCCAGGTGGCCACCGGCAGCGCCGCCGCGGTGGGACGCAGTGAGAACTCAGCCGCGGCCAACCTGGCGGATCTGGCCAATGTCGGCTCCCTTGACCGCCACTACCTGGAATACCAGCTGGGCTTCGACGCGCTGTGGGAGGTGGATTTCTGGGGCAAGTACCGGCGGGGCGTCGAGTCGGGAACCGCCGGCCTGCTCGCGTCGGTGGCGGACTACCAATCCGCGCTCGTCGCGCTCACCGCGGAGGTGGCGCGGACCTATGTCGTGGTCCGGACGTTCGAGATGCTCATCGAGCAGGCTCGGGAGAACGTCAGGATCCAGGAGGAGGGCTTCCGGATCGCCGAGTCGCGCTTCAGCAACGGTGCGACCTCGGAGTTGGATGTGGCGCAGGCCGCGACCCTGCTGGAGAGCACCCGGGCCACCATCCCCCAACTGGAAGGCGGGCTGGAGCAGTCCCGCAACGCGCTGAGCACGCTCCTGGGTCAGCCCACGGGCGCCGTGGAGAGCTTGCTGGCGGGCCCCAAGCAGATTCCGCTGGCGCCCGCGACGGTGGCCGTCGGCATGCCGGCCGAGATCCTGCGGCGGCGTCCGGATGTCCGCAGCGCGGAGCTGTTCGCCGCCGCGCAGTGTGCCCGGATCGGCATCGCGGAGGCGGACCTCTATCCGAGCTTCTCCCTCTTCGGGACGATCGGGCTGGAGGCGAGCACCAGCGGCGCATCCTCCGGCAATCTCTTCTCGCTCGGCAGCCTGGTGTATTCCATTGGCCCCCGGATCGTCTTTCCCTTCCTGAACTACGGCCGCCTGAAGAATGGCGTGCGTGTCGAAGACGCGCGGTTCCAGCAATTGCTCGTCAACTACCGCAACACGGTGCTCAAGGCGGGCCAGGAGGTGGCGGATGCCCTGACGGGCTTCGTCAACGCCCAGAAGGCCATGGTGTTCCAGCAGGCCGCCGTGAAGGCCGCGCAGCGGTCGGTGGAGCTCGCCCTGGTGCAGTACCGGGAAGGCGCCGTGGACTACCAGCGCGTGCTGGACGCGCAACGATCACTCTTGCAGCAGCAGAACAACCTGGTCCAGACGAGTTCCTCCATCGCCACGAACCTGGTCGCCCTCTACAAGGCGCTGGGCGGGGGCTGGGAGGTCCGCCGGGATCAGCCCGTCGTGCCGGAACCCATGCAAAGCGAGATGGAGAAACGGACCGACTGGGGCGACATGTTGTCGAAGCCGCGGACGCAGGAAGTCAAGCACAGCTCGCAGCCAGGAAAGCAATAGAGAGTCCGCCATGCCCAAGTACCCGAAAGGGAAGATCAAGTGGGTCATTGGGTTGATCGCCATCGCGATCGCCGTGTTCATTGGCTTCAAGTACTGGAAGGGGAAGAAATCCGCGCTGCCGGAGGGGATTGTCTCAGGCAACGGCCGCATCGAGGCGAAGCTGGCCGATGTCGCCGCCAAGGAACCCCTGCGGGTGAAGCAAATCCTTGTCAACGAGGGCGACCTCGTCAGGCCGGGTCAGGTGCTGGTGCGGTTGGACACCACCACGCTGGAGTCCAGCCTGGCGGAAGCCAACGCGAACCTCGCGGCCACGCAGGAGAAGCTGGCGGTGGCCCAGGCGGGGATCGTCAAGCAGAAGAGTGAGATAGAGCTTGCCGCCATCGAAGCCGATCGCGCCCGAAAGCTGGTGGCGCAGGGGGCCGGTTCGCAGCGGGATCTGGACGTTCGAGCGAGCCAGGTGGAGACCACCCGGGCCGCCCTGGCGGAGGCGGAAGCCACGCTGAAGACCTCCAGGGAGGAGATCGAGGTCGCGCGAGCCAATGCGGAGACGATCCAGACGCGCATCGCCGACGCGACGCTCAGGTCGCCCGTGACGGGACGGGTCCTCTATCGCCTCGCCGAACCCGGTGAGGTGCTCGCGCCCGGCGGGCCGGCGCTGACGCTCGTGAACCTGGAAGATGTCTACATGGAGATATTCCTCCCGGCCAGCGAGGCCGCCCGCGTGAAGCTTGGCTCCGAAGCGCGCCTCACCGCCGACTTCGAGCCCGACCGTTCCATCCCCGGGTATGTCTCCTTCGTGTCCCCGGAAGCGCAGTTCACGCCCAAGCAGGTGGAGACCAAGAGCGAGCGGGAGAAGCTGGTGTTCCGGCTGAAGCTCCAGGTCCCCCGGGAGCTGGCCAGCCGCTACGTCGAGCGCATCAAGACAGGCATTCGCGGGGTCGGCTACGTCAAGGTGGACCCCGCCGCCACCTGGCCTACCAAATTGCAGAACGTCATCACGGCTGAATCCGAATCCCACTAGCCCGGTGACCCGGGAGGGCTCAGCCATGGTCTCATCCGCGTCTCCAGAATCGCCGGGCGGCTCCTCCAGCAGGTTGGTGGTCTCCATCCAGGACGTGACCCACCGCTACGGCAAGGTCGTCGCGCTCGACGGCATCTCGCTCGACGTTCCCAGCGGCATCATGGTGGGCATCGTGGGGCCAGACGGCGTCGGCAAATCGACGCTGATGGCCCTGGTCGCCGGCTCCAAGAAGATGCAGCAGGGAAGGGTGACGGTCCTGGACGGGGACATCGCGGATGCCCGGCACCGGCGCGCGGTGGGGCCGCGGATCGCGTACATGCCTCAAGGGCTGGGGAAGAACCTCTATCTGGAGCTCAGCGTCTACGACAACGTCGACTTCATGGCCCGGCTCTTCGGGCTGTCGCCCGAGGAGCGCAAGGTGCGCGTCCCGGAGCTGCTCGCGGCCACGGGTCTGGGGAAGTTCGCGGAGCGCCCCGCCGGCAAGCTCTCCGGCGGCATGAAGCAGAAGGTGGGGCTGTGCGGCGCGCTGGTGCACGACCCGGACCTGCTCATCCTCGACGAGCCCACCACCGGCGTGGACCCGCTCTCCCGGCGGCAGTTCTGGAGCCTCATCGACGAGATTCGCGCCGGGCGCCCCGGCATGAGCGTCATCATCTCCACGGCCTACATGGACGAAGCGCAGCAGTGGGACTGGATCGTGGCCATGGACGCGGGGCGCGTGCTGGCGACGGGGACGCCCGCGGAGCTGATGGAGCGCACGGGGACCCAGGACCTGGAGCGGTGCTTCATCGCGCTGCTGCCCGAGGAGAAGCGCAGGGGCCACAAGGAGATCACCATCCCGCCCCGTCCAGCGGGCAAGGCGGAGCTGGCCATCGAGGCCGACGGGCTGACATGCCGCTTCGGCACCTTCACCGCCGTGGACCACGTCACCTTGTCCATTGAGCGCGGTGAGATCTTCGGCTTCCTGGGCTCCAACGGCTGCGGCAAGTCCACGACCATGAAGATGCTGACGGGCCTGCTGCCCCCCACGGAAGGGACGGCGAAGCTCTTCGGCAGCTCCGTCGATGCCGGGAGCATGGAGGTGCGCAAGAACCTGGGCTACATGACGCAGGCGTTCTCGCTCTACGGCGAGCTGAGCGTCCAGCAGAACCTGGTCCTGCATGCCCGGCTCTACCATCTGCCGCCAGACAAGGCGAAGGCGCGCATCGAGGAGCTGGTCGAGCGGTTCGGACTGCGCGCGCACCTGGACGCGTTGGCCGGGGACCTGCCCATGGGCCTGCGCCAGCGGCTCTCGCTGGCCGTCGCCGTGCTGCACGGGCCGCAAATCCTCATCCTGGACGAGCCCACGTCGGGGGTTGATCCGGTCGCCCGGGACAGCTTCTGGGAGCTGCTGATCGATTTATCGCGCAAGCAGGGCGTCACCATCTTCGTGACGACGCACTTCATGAACGAGGGGATGCGCTGCGACCGCATCTCCCTCATGAACGCGGGAAGGGTGCTGGCGGCGGATTCCCCCCAGAAGCTCATCGAGGCACGAAAGGCAGACAGCCTGGAGACCGCCTTCATCGGCTACATGGAAGATGCCATCGCCGAAAAGGCACGCGCCGAGAGCAAGGACGCGGCGCCCAAGGACGCGACTCCCGCCCGCGCGCCCGAAGCCCCGCCACCCCAGCAGCCCCCGGCCGCGCGACGCGCGGACCGGGCCGGCCTCCGGCTGCGTCTTGGCCGGATGCTCGCATACGCCCACAATGAGACCATCCAGATCCTCCGCGACAGGGTCCGGCTGGCGTTTGCCTTCGCCGGATCGGCGCTGCTGATGCTCGTCTTCGGCTTCGGCATCACGACCGACGTCGAAAACATCCGCTATGCCTCGCTGGACATGGACCAGACACCGGAGAGTCGCGCGTATCTTGAACAGTTCAGCGCGGCGAAACCCTATTTCGCGCTGACGCCGCCAGCCCAATCCTCGGACGAGGCGCTGCGCCGGCTCCAGTCGGACGATGTCTCGATGGTGCTGGAGATTCCGCCGCGCTTCGGTCTGGATTTCCGCCGGGGTTCCGGGCCGGAGGTGCTGGCGCAGGTGGACGGCGCCATGACCTTCCGTGGCGACACCGTCGAGCAATATGTCCAGGGGGTCCACAACCGGATGCTGCGGGATCCCGCGAGCGGCTTCCATTCGGAGAGCGCGCTGAAGGGCACGGCCAACATCGAAGAGCGCTTCTTGTACAACCCGACGTTCAAGAGCGTCTATTCCATCGTGCCGAGTGTCCCGGCGCTGCTGCTGCTGTTGATACCGGCGATCCTCATGACGGTCAGCATCGTGCGTGAGAAGGAGCTGGGGTCGATCATCAACTTCTATGTCACGCCCACGGGCAGGCTGGAGTACCTGCTTGGAAAGCAGTTGCCCTACGTCGTCATCGGCATGGCCAACTTCTTCATCCTGACCGCGCTGGCGCTGATCGTCTTCGGTGTCCCCATCAAGGGCAGCTTCCTGACGTTGATGCTCTGCACGCTGTTCTACGTCGCGGCGACGACAGGCATCGGGATGGTGACGTCGACCTTCACTGGCAGCCAGGTCGCGGCCGTCTTCGTCACGGCCATCCTGACCATCGTGCCGACCATCCAGTTCTCCGGCTTGTTGCAGCCCGTCTCCACGCTGCAGGGCGGGGCCGGCCTTGTCGGTTCCATCTGGCCGGCCTCCTATTACATGCACGCCAGCCTGGGTGCCTTCACCAAGGGACTGGGGGCGGGCCTCCTCATGCGGGATGTCGCCTTCCTGGCCGTGTGCGTCCCTGTCCTCCTGGCCATCAGTGTCATTGGATTGAGAAAGCAGGAGAAATAGCGGTGAACTCACTGCTGAACATTCTGTGGCTCGGGCTCAAGGAGATTCGCAGCCTGCTGAGCGACGCCGTCCTGGTCGTGTTCGTCGTCTATGCGTTCACCCTGGCAATCTATGTCCAGGCCACGGGGACCTCGAGCGAGGTGAACAACGCATCGATTGCCTTCGCCGACGAGGACGGGTCCGCGCTGTCCAAGGAGTTGCTCAACGCCTTCTATCCACCCCGCTTCAAGCTGCCGGAGCTCATCTCCCCGGATGAGGTGCAGGCAAGCATGGACAGGGGCCGGTTCATGTTCGTCGTCGTGATTCCGCCCCGCTTCGAGCATGACCTTCGCGCGGGGCGCAACCCGGACATCCAGTTGAACATCGACGCGACCGCCATGCAGCAGGCGGGCATCGGCTCCGGTTATATCCGGAGCATCATCAACGACCGGGTTTCATCCTTTCTCAAGCGCACGGAAGAGACGGGGCCGAAGCCCGTCAACCTGGTCGTTCGCAAGCTCTTCAACCCCAACGGGGTCTCGTCCTGGTTCAAGAGCGTGGTGGCCATCATCAACCAGATAACCCTGCTGACCGTCGTCCTGACGGGCGCCGCGGTCATCCGCGAGCGCGAACACGGGACGCTGGAGCACCTGCTGGTGATGCCGCTGACCGCCTTCGAGATCGCGATGGCGAAGGTCTGGGCCAACGGCCTGGTGATCCTCGTCGCGACCGGGGCTTCGCTGCTCCTGGTCGTGCACATGGTGCTGAAGGTGCCGTTCGCCGGCTCGGTGGTGCTGTGGTTCGTCGGCGTCGTGCTCTACCTGTTCTTCGCCACGGCGCTCGGCATCTTCCTGGGGACGATCTCACGTTCGATGGCGCAGTTCGCGCTGCTCATCATCCTCGTGGTCCTGGTGCTGATGCTGCTTTCGGGCGGGAGCACGCCCGTCGAGAGCCAGCCGAAGTGGCTGCAGTACGTCACGTACCTGCTGCCTGCCCGGCACTTCGTCAGCTTCTCGCAGGTCATCATCTACCGCGGCGGTGGGCTGGAGGCCGTCTGGCGTCAGTTCCTGATGGTGAGCGCGGTGGGCGTGGGGTTCTTCGTCTACAGCCTGTCGCTCTTCCGGAAGTCCATCGCGGTGAGCAAGTAGGTAGGGGGCCACCGGGGCGGGCGGGAGCCGGAAGCCCCCGCCCGCCCCGGTCATGCTCAGCGCTCAGCAGTCGATCGGGTACGTCTTGATGTCATCGCCCGGCGTGGTGACCTTGACGGTGTTGGAGCCGTCGAACGACGAGGAGAACGTCCCTTCGCTCGTCTCCACCGTCACCGTCCCCGCCGAGGGGCACTGGTTGTCGCAGCGCTGGTAGCCCGAGACGGTCGAAGTCGCGCTGAAGTTGTTCCGCGTGGACCTCGACTGACTGTTCAAGGTGAAGCACCCGCTGCCCTCCACCCAGGTGACCGTGCTTTCGGAGGATCGCGTGTCGAAGCGTTCCGGCGAGAAGCTGGTGGAGGTGATGGTCACCTTGCGCTGGCCCGCTTCGGGAGGGGCGCCGGCGATCTGCATGGAGAGGTTGTACGGCGCTCCGTTGATGGAGAGGTCGGTGGAGGTGGCCGCGATGGCGAGCTGCCCCTGGTTGTCCGAGAGCACCAACTGAACGTTGCCCGAGAGCTGATCGAGCCCGATCTTCGCGGTGCAGTTGTTGAGGGCGTAGTTCACCATCGCGCCCGATGAAGTGGCGGAGGCGCACCCGGCGGGCGTGAAGATGGATGAGGCGCTCGCCGCGAGCCTGGCGGCCGCCGCGTTCACGTCGACGGGGGCCTGAAGCTGCCCTCTGCCGATGCTCTTGGGCTGCACCGGGAGACTGTAATACCAATCGTCGTAGACCGGATCGACCCAGGCGTAGCTCCACGCCGCGTCGTACGACCCGTAGTACGGATCGTAGTAGGCCGTGTCGTAGTAGTACGGATCGTAGTAGGTGTCGGCGCAGCCAGCGCTTGCGAGCAGCGACAGGAACCCCAGCGCCCGTTTCGTCTTCTTCATCTCGCCCCCATCAGGTTTGTCTTCTGGACGCGTGCCCACCCCGAAGTGGATGCGCACGGGCGACCGATGCACCGAGTTCTCTCGGGAAGTCGGAAGCGAGAGAAGGTGGAACCCGGGGGTCTGCGGAAGAACTGAACGGAGGAACGGTCCGAGTGCGGGCTGGCGGTCATCCGAGCCCGGACGCCCGCTGGTGCGGAAGTCCGGGCCCGCGGCCCGGTCAGCGCGTCTGGCGGATGACCGACAGCTCGACGTCGCCAATCACCTTCTGCTCCCGCCCCAGTTGGAGCAGGAGGTTCTCGATTCCCGCCACGTCGCGGGACACCGTGCCCTGGGAGGACGAGGTGCGCAGCAGGTCGCCCCGGAGCACCAGGGGGGCGCTGTTCCGGGCACTGGGGCCCAGCCGTTCAACCTGGATGCCCGTGTAGCCCAGGACGGCGTGGGATTCGGCCTTCGTGACGCGCTCACCGCTCGTGAGGGCCCGTTCAAGCTGCTCCTCGATGGCGCGAAGCCGCGCGGGGTCGGTCACCAGCACGACCGGGTTGGGACGGCCTGAGTACAGCAGGTACGTCACGCGCAGGGCCGGCTGGGACTGCTCGGCCTGGACGTCGGCCGCGGAGGCCGTGGGAACACCCGCGAGGCCCAGACCGAGCGCACCGCACAGGAAGACCGTATGAAAGGAATGACGGGGCATGGATTCAGCTCCTGGAAGGGGGACGGGGACTAGTTGATGTTCTCGTGACCGGAGCCATCAACGCTGTCCGACCAGACCCGGAAGTAGCCGCAGAACTGCGTGTAGACGCCCCGGTTCGCGGTGGCGGGATCGGTGATGGTCAGGCCCAGGCTGTCGAGGTTCGTCGCGGCCGTCCCTCCGGGCTTGTGGGTCCACAGGTTGTCCGTGCCCCGGCGATACCAGTGGTAGTCGTAGCCCGGCGCGACGACCAGCGCGGCGGCGGACTTGTATCCGGAGGCATCCGGATAGGCCGACAGCAGCTCCAGCCCATCGTTGAGGGCGGCCTGCACCACGGAGGCGCAGTCCATGGTGGAAGCCACGGCCCCCGAATGCCGGCCCGGCTGCGCGAAGGTGTTGGTGGCCTTGGTGGTGGCGTAGTTGTAGCAGTTGTTGAGGGACTGCCGGCTGGGGTCGTTCCAGTAGGAGGGAGCGAAGGCCGGCTTCCCCGGCTTGGTGACGTAGGGGAGGTCCGCGTCCGACAGGCCGACGTTGAAGACAATCACCTCGTCGATGCGGTCGCTGAACCGGTAGCCGGAGCCGTCGTTGTTCCCGCCGATGAGGAAGGGCAGGTCGGTGTTCACGATGGAGCCCAGGCGCGGTGACGCCGTGCCCACGGGGATCCCATCCACGAAGAAGGTGGCGATCGCCGGCCACGTGGTGCGCCGGACGCTGACCGCGACGTGGTGCCAGCGATTGGCCACCAGGAGCGGGGACAGGCTGGGATTGGACTGGTGGTGGGTGGAGCCCGCCGAGTCCGAGAGCAGCAGGTCCAGCGTGTTGCCATTGACGACCGCGAAGGTGTAGCCCCGACCGTCGGAGCCCCGGTTGTCGATGATCGTCTTCACGGTCCGGGTGGTGTCCAACATCCGGACCCACGCCGTCAGCGTGAAGTCACCCGTGCCGAAGCTCAGGTACGGCGAGTGGGGCACCTGGACGTATTTATCACCCGCCAGGTTCATGCCCAGGCCCGTCCAGCCATCCGCCTGGGCCAGGCCCCCGACAACCGTTCCCGTCTGGTCGTGGCTGGTGGAGTACACGAGTCCACTCGAATCCGGCACCACCTCCGGCAGGGACTGGGAGGTGACCGTCGTCTTCCACTCGCCCACCAGTCCGGTGGTGATGCGGTGGGGGATGGCTTCGCTCCTCTGGATGGGAGCCACCACCGCCAGCACCGTTGTCGCCAGGCACCACTTGAAACCCTTCACGCCGCCTCCTTGGGTCAGGGGAGAATCGTTCGGGGGTATATCGACCACCCCTGACATCCCTGACCAAGAAGGAAATCGGGTTCGTCCTCACCCGGGTGCGTGGCCGGTCCGAGGGCCCACTCCAGTTCTTCGTTGCCGGGCGGCAGAAGGCCGTCCGCGACTCACCGGCGCAGGCGGAGGTGGATAGAAGGGATTCAGGTTGTACTGTGCCTCCCTCCGGCTCCAGGTCGCCTGGGGCCTGTCTGCTGCGAGGATGTTCAAGACCCATCGCTTTGACGCGTACAACGCTTATGTCCAGGCTCAGGAGATTGCGAAGGAAGTGAAACAATTGAAAAAGGAGCGAGCCGCTGCGGTGGCGTGTGGATATGGCTTCGTCATTGGGGTGAGCACCGAAGCGCACAAAGAAGCGCTACTCGAAGAGATTCCCGCGTTCGATGTCGTTGTCACGGAGTGCGCACGATGAGCAAGCGTAGCTCCCTCACTCTCATCGTCTACGCGCCTTCGCTCATGGGCGACGACGGCCGTACGCTCGCCATCATCCATGGGATGGAACGTGCGCTCCCCGGATTGCGCCTGGAGTGGGAAGTAGTCCTACAGCTGCAGTTTGAACCGCGCTCGGCGTGCCCGGTAGTGGCACTGCATGGCGACGGCTTGGTGGTGGCGTCGCCAGCGACTCCAGGCCAAGACGTGCGCGAGTGGAGCCACGGTCCGACGCA
>NZ_RAWD01000215.1:0-16830 GCF_003612065.1 Corallococcus sp. CA047B | reverse complement strand
GGAAACGGGCGCGGCGAAAGAGGTTGACGGCGCGGGCCAGGGACCGTAAATCGGCGCTGCCGTTCGCGGTGCGCAGCGAAGTACGCCCAAGTAGCTCAGTCGGTAGAGCAGGGGACTGAAAATCCCCGTGTCGGTGGTTCGATTCCGCCCTTGGGCACAGAGTGAAGAACTTGAGGGCCCTGGACTTCGGTTCAGGGCCCTTTTCTTTTGTCCGCCGCGTCTGAAGACAGCCGCTCCCCGGAGTCCGCGAACCCATGTCCCTTCCCAGCTACCCCCGGTTCATCGGCCCGCTGCTCCAGTATCTGGGTGAGCAGCAGGGCTCGGTTCGCCCGCGTGTCATCTACCAGGGGCTGGCGGACCGCCTGGGCCTGTCGGAAGAGGAGCGGACTGTCCTGCTGCCGAGCGGTGCCCAGTCCGTGTTCCAGAATCGGATTGGCTGGGCCCACGACGCGCTGAAGCGGGCCGGGTTGTCGAGCGCTCCGGTGCGGGGCACGTGGCTGATCACCGACGCGGGGCGCAAGTTCCTCGCGAAGCATGGCGGCAAGGTTCCTGAAGAAGAGGTGGAGCGGATTGCCGGTGCGTCGCGGGATGTCGCGATCCGCAGTCTCATTGGCGCGAATGGCTCCGAGCGGTCCGCGGGTTCGGCGGAAGCTGTGCCTTCTCCTGAGGAGACCCGCAGTCCCCGCGAGGAGATCGAGGATGCCATTGGCCTGATTCGCGCCAGCGTCGCCCGCGACCTTCTGGAGCACATTGCAAACCAGACACCGACGGAGTTCGAGACGCTGGTGCTCGATCTGCTCTATGCGCTGGGGTACGGAACGAGCCGCTCGGCGCTGCTTCGGGTGGGACGGTCGAATGACGGTGGGATTGACGGCATCGTGTCACTCGACAGGCTGGGGCTCCAGAAGGTCTACGTGCAGGCGAAGAAGTGGCAGGGGCAGGTCGGTTCGCCGCAGATCCAGGGGTTCATGGGCGCCCTCCAACTCCAGGGTGCCGACAAGGGCGTGCTCATCACCTCCGGGACGATTTCGGGGCCGGCACGAGACGCCGCGAAGCAGGCCCGTGGAAGCATCGTCCTGGTGGATGGGCTTCGACTCACCGAGCTGATGATCGAGCACGGGGTCGGCGTTTCGACCGAGGCGCTCCACATCCCGAAAATCGACACGGACTACTTCGAAGCCGGTTGAACAGTCACGAGCCTCCCGCCAGCTCCCGGAGGTCGACAGGTCGATAGAGCGTGCGGGTGGTCATGGTCATGATGGGCTCCCCTGACGGCGCCTTTCATGGATGCTGATTGAATCAGAACGCCCGTTCGTGCAGGTGCAGCTGGAGCGCTCGGAGGTGTTTGCCCCAGTGTGCTCCGAAGAGGAACTGGAAGTGCCAGAGGGCGTCCACCTCGCTGGTCTCCCACCGCAGCAGCACCTCCTGGAGGTCGCGCGCGATGTCCGCCAGGTCGTCGATGGCATCTCCGACCCCGGGCTTCTCCTCTCCGAGGTCTGTGCTGTCGAGCGACACGCTGTAGTACCCCAGCCCGGGGAAACACTGACCGAGCCGCTTGCTGAACTCTTCGTAGGGCGTGGAGGGAACGTCGTCCGGTGAGGTCGCGCTCGGGTCGAACTCCACGTCCACGAAGTGGGAGGCCAGTGCGATCCGGTCGAGCGCCAGCCGCAGGTCGTGCTCGCGCGTGGGTGCATCGACCTCCGCGTCGAACACGGCGAAGAGGGACTGGATGGCTTCGCGGATGTCCTGCCGGGTCATGGGTTTCATGTGCGAATCATGCGGAAACGGTGAGGAACGCCGACGGGCTCCCGGGGGATGACTGACGCCACGCCAGAGGGTTGGCCTGGAGGGGTTGGGATGCGAACAGCTTCGTGGATTGTCTGGATGGTATGCGCGGGGGCCCTGGGGTGCGCCACCCCGCGAAACCGTGGAGCTTCCCCGGTCATGGTCGACCTGTCCGTCCAGGTACTCAATGTCTGGCTCAGGGCCGTGGTTCCGGGGCCGGATGGAGCGTGGTGGGCGATGGGCGAGACGCGCTACGACCCTTCCGGGAACGGGGACGATCGCGCCATCGAAGTCTTTCGCAGCTCGGACGAAGGCAGATCCTGGCAGCCTGCGGTGGAGCTTGCCCGGGCGTTGAACACGACGCGGGCGGAAGCAGATGCGAACGGCATCGGCTTCCTGACCTGGTACACGCCTGAGATTGGATTGGCGGCGGGTTACCTCGGGCAGCGGGCCTTCCGCACGGTGGATGGCGGCAAGACGTGGAAGACGGTTCCGCTGGTCGATGAACAAGGGTTCTCCGCGTTGGAGCGCGCTGGAAACCGGACCTGGCTCTGCGGCTCCTCCGGACGCATCCTGCGCAGCGAGGACCAGGGCGCGAGCTGGCAGGAATTGGCCACCACACCCTTCGACACGCAGGACGCCTGCGAGGGACTTTCCTTTCTCTCCCCCGACCACGGGTGGGCCATCGGCCATGAGGCCACCCTCTGGGCCACGGAGGACGGAGGCAACAGCTGGAAGCCGCTGACGCAGCCTTTCCAGCGGCTCCGAGGTCCCGTTGTGGGTCCCTCGGTTCCTGCCAGATTGAACGGGGTCGTGCGACTTACGCCGGAGCTGGCCTGGGTCCGTGGCACTGGGGGGCTCTACCAGACGACCGATGGGGGCCGGAGCTGGTCCGCTCCCATTCCCGAGGAGGATGCCGAGACGTCGTCCCTGAGCGTCTCACTGACGCCCGACGGACGGCACATCGTGACCCGTACGCCCGTGGGATTGCCTTTGGAACAGTGGATTCCTTCCTTCGAAGAGGCCTGGGTGTTCTCCCATGATTCGGTGGTGGCTTTTTCCCCAGACACGGCTGAAGTGTCTGTCCATGTCGGCGGGCAGCTCGTCCGCCGAAGCCCGATGCTCACGTTCGGTCGCGGCCCGGAGACGCACCTGGATGGCTTCATCCAACAGGGCCCCCGACGCTGGTGGGGGTGGTCGGGGGACCAGGTGATGGCCAGCCACGACGCAGGCAATAGCTGGTTCCCAACGGGCAGGACCTCGGGGCATTCCATCCGCGCGCTCGTTCCGCTCAGGGATGGAACCCTGCTCGCGGGCCTCTGGCGAGGCGGCCTGATGCGCTCATCCGACGAGGGACGGACGTGGGTTTCGGGGGAGGGCCTGGAGGCCTACGACTTCGCGAGGGTCCTGGGGCAGGAGGCCCCGGAGAGTCCCCTGGCGTGTCTGCTTTCGACTCCAGACGCGGTGCTGGAGATCGAGTTCGACGCCAACGGTTGTTTTGCCGCAACGCGAAACACACTTGAATTGCGACTCCAGCCCGAAGGCGCGCGGCTGATGGGGGAACTGCAGACGCACCTCCGGGAGCCGCCCGACCCGCGCGTGGACAAGGTCCTGGAGCGTGCGGTGGGCGAACAGCTCATGCGTCAACTGGTGGAGGCCGCGAGCCGTCCCGAGGAGGGGATGCACTGCCAGTCGACGACGAGAATCGACGTGCGGATGGCGTGGTCCTGCGGCTCCGGTTCCTGGAGGACCGCCCAGTACGCACGGTTCACCGGGAGCCTGTGCTCCTCATGGAGCCGGTCGGAGGCAGGAGGGGGGGAGCGCTCCGTCCCATATGAGCGAGGCAACGGTGTCTTCCGGGCCGCCGAAGCCCTGCTGGAGGACGCGACGCCTGCCCGCCCGGCCGACGTGCCGGGTGCACAACCGGGCGCGACGCGGTAGATGGGGGGACCGGAGGAACATCAACGCAATGGACGCGAACGTGGTGGCGGAGTTGGAGAAGGCGGGCGTGCAGGTGGACGACCCCAAGCGCCTGTTCATCCCGGTGGAGCGGGACGAGCAGGGCCGGATCAAGCCCGTGGGCGACGAGGTGCCCGTGCGCTTCGGTGACATCACCGCCCACGTGCACCTGCAGCCCGTCGCGAAGCTGTGGACCGGTGACAAGCAGCCGCCCAACTTCAACAAGCCGCCCTTCTTCGAATACGAGCCGTTCTTCTTCCTCATCGAGGCCACCGCCGCAGGCTTCTGCCGCGACACGCGCCACGCGGAGAACGACCAGGAGTTCGCCCAGCTCTACCGCCACCTCGCGCGGCGGCCGGATGGCCAGCACAAGAACCCCCTCTTCTCCCACCTGCGCGCCGCGGCCCGGCTGTACATGTCCCTGCGCGACGTCAGCCAGGCGGAGTTCGAGGCCGTCGCCCAGCGCCTCCACGACTCCGCCAACCGGTACTCGGCCCACGTCGGGAGCCAGAACTACTTCCTGAACGTGCTGCGTCAGGTGCTGGGCGCCTGAGGCCCTCGCTCTGGGGAGCACGCGGCGTGCGGCGTTTCTGGAATAGGGTGCGACCCCGCCCGTTCCCGGGCGCCGCTTCCGCCTCTGCCCAGGAGTGAGGATGTTCCGACAGCCGTTGTCGTGGTTCGCCTGCCTGGCCCTGCTGGGCACATCCCCGGTCCAGGCCCAGGCCCCCAAGCCGCCCCCGTCCTCCAAGACGTCCGCTTCCGTCGCGAAGCTGGGCGCCAGCGTGCAGGCGCGCACGCTGAAGAACGGGCTCACCGTCATCGTGTGGCCCGACCACGACATCCCCAGCGTGGCCCTCAACAACTGGTTCCGCGTGGGCAGCCGCAACGAACGCCCCGGCATCACCGGCCTGTCCCACTTCTTCGAGCACATGATGTTCAACGGCGCGAAGAAGTACGGCCCCGGCGAGTTCGACCGCGTGATGGAGGCCAACGGCGGCTCCAACAACGCGTTCACCTCCGAGGACGTCACCGTCTACCTGGACTGGTTCCCCGCCTCCGCGCTGCCCCTCATCTTCGACCTGGAGGCCGATCGGCTCCAGTCGCTCGCCTTCGACCCGAAGGTCATCGAGTCCGAGCGCGGCGTCGTCTACTCCGAGCGCCGCTCGGGCGTGGACAATGACAACTCCGGCGCGCTGATGGAGCAGATGCAGGCCACCGCCTTCGTCGCGCACCCGTACCAGATCCCCGTCATCGGCTGGCCGTCCGACATCGAGTCCTGGCGCATGGAGGACCTCCAGCGCTACTTCAAGACGTACTACGCGCCCAACAACGCGACGCTCGTCATCGCCGGGGACGTGGAGCCCTCGCGCATCTTCGAGCTCGTGGAGTCCACGCTGGGCGTCATCCCCTCGCAGCCCGCTCCCGAGCCCGTCCGCACGAAGGAGCCCGAACAGCAGGGCGAGCGGCGCATCACGGTGAAGAAGCTGGCCCAGTCCCCGCTGCTCCAGGTCGCCTATCACGCACTCGCCGCGAACGACCCGGAGGCGGAGACGCTGGAGCTTCTGGGGCTCATCCTCACGGATGGGGATTCGTCGCGCCTGCACCGCAAGCTGGTGGAGGATGCGCGCGTGGCCATCCGCGTCCGGGGCTCCTTCGCCGGGGGCTTCGACCCGTCGTTGGCGTGGTTCCTGGTGGACCTGCCGCCGGGCGGCGACCTGCCGCGCGCCGAGGCGCTCCTCACCGAGGAGCTGGCCCGCGTGGCGAAGGACGGTGTCTCCGACGCGGAGCTGCGCAAGGCGCGCAACATCGCCCTGTCCACCTTCTGGCGGAAGCTGGAGACCAACGACGGCCGCGCCCGCGCACTGGGTGCCGCCGCCACCTTCCGGGGGGACTGGCGCACGCTGCTCGATGCGCCCACGCGCTACGAGAAGGTCACCCGCGACGGCGTGCGCACGCTGGCCGCGCGCATCTTCAATTCCGACCACCGGACGGTGGGCTGGCTCGTTCCCACCACCGCCTCCGCCACCCCTGCCCGCAAGGAGGCCTCGCGATGAACGCTCCCGTCCGTCCTGGCTCCGCTCGCCGCGCTGTTTCGCTGCTCCGCTCCGGTCCACGGGGAGGCTTCCCGATGAGTGCTCCCGTCCGTCTTCGCTCCGCGCTCGCCGCGCTGCTGTTCGTCTCCGCTCCTGCCTCCGCGCAGACGCCCGCGCCCGCCGCATCGTCCAAGTCCGCCGCGCCCGCTGCCGCGACTCCGAAGGCCGCTGCCCCCGCGACGCCGAAGACCGCGCCCCTGGGCAAGGGCGTGACGCTGCCCGCGGCCATCACCGTGACCTTGAAGAACGGGACGCGGCTGCTCCTCGTGGAGAAGCGGGAGCTGCCGCTCGTCTCCTTCTCCGCATGGCTCCGGGGTGGCGCCGTCACCGACCCCGCTGGGAAGGACGGCCTGGCCGCGCTCACCGCCCAGCTCCTCCAGAAGGGCGCTGGCTCCCGTGACGCCCAGCAGTTCGCCGATACCGTGGACGGCGTGGGCGGCCAGTTGGAGATCACCCCCGGCCGCGAAGCGGTGGTCATCACCGGCAGCTTCCTGTCCCGCGACACCTCGCTGATGGTGGAGCTGCTGTCGGACATGCTCGTGCGCCCCCGCTTCGACGCGCAGGAGCTGGAGAAGACCCGCGCCCGCCGCGTGTCGGAGCTCGCCGCCGCGAAGGACGGCGACCCGCGCGCGCTCGGTGGCACGTACTTCGACGCCTTCCTCTTCGCCGCGCACCCCTACGGCCAGCCCATCAACGGCAGCGAGGCCTCCCTGCCCGCGCTCGGCCGGGACGACGTGCTCGGCTGGGCGAAGGCGAACCTGGGCGCAGACCGGCTCATCCTCTCCGTCGTCGGTGACTTCGACGCGAAGGCGCTCGCCGCGAAGCTGGAGTCCGCCCTGGGCGGTTGGGCCCCCGCCGCCCAGCCGCTCGCCGCCGTGCCCGCCACCGCTCCCACGAAGGGCCGGCGCGTCCTGCTGGTGGACAAGCCCGACGCCACCCAGACGTACTTCTGGATTGGCAACACCGGCATCTCCCGCACCGACCCGGACCGCGTCGCGGTGGAGCTGGGCAACACCGTGCTCGGCGGCCGCTTCACCTCGCTGCTCAACTCCGAGCTGCGCGTGAAGACCGGCCTCACCTACGGCGCCCGCTCCTTCCTCGTCCCCAGCCGCCAGGCGGGCCCCGTCGTCCTCTTCTCCTATACCCAGACGGACACCACCGGCCGCGCCATCGACCTCGCGCTGGACGTGCTGGAGCGCTACCGCAAGGAAGGCATGGATGACGCCATGCTCGCCTCCGCGCAGGCCTATGTCCTGGGCCAGTTCCCCCCGAAGCTGGAGACAGGCGCCCAGCTGGCCTCGAAGCTGTCGGAGCTCACCTTCTTCGGCCTGGATGCGCAGGACGTGGACGGCTTCGCGGGCGCCATCTCCGCCACCACCCGCGACGGCGTGCGCACCGTGCTCCAGCGCGTGCTGCCCGCGTCCCAGGACCTGACGTTCGTCCTCATCGGCAAGGCGGCGGCCCTGCGCGACGTGGCCCGCAAGTACGGCCCCGTCACCGAGATGAAGATCTCCGACAAGCGCTTCGCCCCGGTGGCTCCGCCCATTCGCTAACGCAAAGGCTTTCGGGTCGCCGGGATCGCGGGTTCCGGGAAAACAGGCACTTGATGGAGCGGCTGGAAATTCCGCGAAAAATCGAATGGCCAGGGAAAGTGCCGCTCCCCGTATAGATGGAGTGTCGGTCTGGACCGGCACTGGCCGTCATTCCATTGCCTGTCTCCCGGACCCGTCATGTTCTTGCGCCGTCTGTCGTTGTTGCTCGTCCCCACCTGCGCGGCCTGGCTGGGCTGCGGAGAAGCAGAAGCTCCCGCGGGTGAGGTGAATCCCCCGGACGTCCTCTGGACCGACCCCCGTGAAGGCACCGCGTCGGTGGCCGACGGGGACCTGCTGCCGGGCTGTGGTGAGCCCGACGCGGGAACGGGGGAGGTGGACGCGGGCACTCCCGACACCTCCGTGCTGGTGACGGCCGACTCCCGCTTCCACACGAGCACGGGCGTGACGGTCGTTCCCCAGGACCTGTCCACGCGCGACCTGGAGATCCTCATCCCCAACCCGGACGGCGTGGGCTTCGAGCGGCGCTCGGGCACTCCGGTGGCGGGGGGCATGCGCTTCGACGACATCCCGGAGGGGGAGTTCTTCGTCCGCTCCAATCATCTCCACTACCTGACCCGGGAGCGGCGCTTCGACCTGGGCGTCAATCGCGTGGGGCGTCATGATGCCGTCGCCTCGTCGGTCAGCTACTCGCCCGCGATGGCGAACCTCACCGGCATGGACCCCTGGCAGGAGTACGAGTCCATCAGCGCGCCGGGAAGCGCCCTCCAGGTGGTCAGCGGGGACGTGGACCTGGCCGCGAGCCTCGACTTCTCGTTGACGCCCCCGGTGGGCTCCACGTCCTATTACGATCCGGAGGCCTCCCTGACGGGCTTCACCGGCTACCCGCTGCCAGTCCTGGACCCGGCGAAGGGCGACCGGGTCTACGTCAATCAGCTCAACGCGGTGCCGTCCGGGACGCTGCCGAGCGGCGGGCCCATGGGCTACACCACCGTGACGAGCAGCCAGCACCTGCCGGCCTTCGCGTTCACGCCGGACGGCACCACCGCCATGCCGCTCTTCGCCGCGCTGCAGCCGACGGCCCAGAATGCGTTCTCCATGGAGTGGCGCCTGTCGGAGTTCACCCGCTGGCGCGCGGATGCGAACCCGACCTCGACGCTCAGCTCGTCCTGGTTCCAGGTGCTGCCCGTGCCCCATGGCCTCCAGGATGGCTGGGTGGGCTACCAGGGCGAGCTGCTCAACCTGAACCTGCCGCGCGGTGAGACCGGCGTCATCACGCGCCGGCTCTCCTTCGGCAATCCCTATCCCGCGTCCTGGGGCGTGCTGGGGCTGGCGAGCTACTCCTTCCGCTCGGCCACCCCGGTCGTCGTGGGGTCCCGGAACCACTACCCCAATGGCACCATCAGCGTCATCGACCGGTTGGACAACCTCATCGCCGGCCCCATCCAGCCAAGGATTTCACCGCCGCAGGCGCTGCGCATCGACGGCGTGGATGCCTATGAGCCGCGCTCGGTGGGCAGCACCCAGCCGGTGGTGAGCTGGCAGCAGCCGGTGCTGGGGACGCCCCGGTCCTACATGGTGGTGCTCATCAAGCTCACCGACAGCTTCGAAACCTCGCTCCCCAAGCGCTTCTACGTGCCCGGCAACAGGAACCACCTGCGCCTGCCGGCCAACGCGCTGGAGCCCGGCTCCACGTACTACCTGCGCGTGAGGGCGGACGGCTCGCCGGACTTCGAGCCCTGGCGCGCGCCCTACGTCAGCTCGGAGCGGCTGCCCCTCTACAGCGCGGACACGTTCAGCGCCGCGTTCACCACGCCGTAGCCCGCCTGGAAGCCCGCCCGCTACCGCCCACCCTGGCGGTGGCGGGTGAGGCACTGCTGGTAGCGCGCGTCCACGGACTTCGCGAACCACGCCGTGGTGCGCTCCCCGCTCAGCTTCAGGCTCTTGAGCGTCACCTGGGGAAGCTGGGCGTAGGCGGGCGGCTGCCCCGTCTGTTTCGCGTACACGCGTTTCACCGCCAGATACGTGTCGGTGGTCTCGAACTCCGCCGTCTTCTCCTGCTCCACGTCCCGGCGCACGCGACGCTCGCTCAGGTCCGGCGCGTAACGCTGACGGAAGAGGAGCAGGGCCTTGAGGCTCTGGCTGTCGTCATTCCGGGGTTCGCCATTCTTGTCATACAGTTGCAGGTCTCCATCCGTTGCAAGAGAAACACCGGTGAGCTTGCTGACCTGGGATTGCAGCGCGGCGTTGCGTGAGCTGTAGACACCGCTGTTGTAGTCGGCGAAGCGGAAGAGGGGCTCCGGGTACGCGGCTTCAAAGCCCATCAGCCGGGCGGTGCCGTACCGCACGCCGCCCGCGCGCGTGTACAGCGAGTCGCGCACGGCGTCGGGGTCCGCGTCCGGCCCGGCCTTGTTCACCGCGTACTGCACGCTGACCTGCATGGAGCCCGCGGTGGTGATGGGGTTCTGCCCCGCGAACGAGGACGGGCCGAACAGCGAGCTGGCCAGGTCCGCCGCCGCGTACGCCGCAGGGTATTGCTCCTCGTAATACGCCAGCATGTCGCGGAAGAGCCGGTCCAGGTCCCGTTCGGAGCGAGCGGCGTCCAGCCGGGCCCCGAAGGTGCGCTTCGCCCCCTTCGCCTTCGATGCGAGCACCTCCTCCAGGACGCGCCGCCCCAGCGGGCCCAGCTTCCCCGCCGTGGCGTCCAGCTTCTGCCGCACCAGCTTCGCGAGCCCCGGCACCGCGGGGTCCGCCTGGAAGCCGGACTCCTGATCGATGACGGCCAGCACCTGACACACCACCGACGCAGACGGGAGCACCGCTTCCGCGTCCAGCGCGGCCAGCACGTCCCCTGCCCACCCCTCGCGCTCCGGGCCCTTCACCTTCGCCGGGAGCAGCCGCGCCACCTGCGCCACCGACAGCCGGGGCGGGGCCGGCACGTCCGGCACGGTCGCCGGCGCACGCGACGCGCACGCCGCCGTGAGCGTCACCAGCGCCACCAGGGCCACCCGCAGTGGACATTCCCAGGACACTGTTTCAATCCACCCAGAGGCGACGTTTGGCGTCATGTCAGCCCCCTGGGGCATGCTGCGCCCCGTCTCATGAAACACCTGAAACATCCCGTAGGGCATCCCGGGCGACTTCCACCGACATCCAGAAAGGTTCTCATTTGTTGAGCAAATGAGCCTGTCGGGGAATTCGCGGCTATCACGTTTGAATGGGAGGGTGGGAGAAAGTAACTAAACGTACTTTCCCCAAAAAGTAGTTGCCCTGATGAAAACAAGTGTGACACGTATCACCCCGCTGTTTCTTCATGGAGGTATCGCGTTGGCTCATCGACTGTTGAAGACGATTGGCGCGGCTTGGCTTGGCGTGGCTCTGACGGCGTGCGGTACGCAGGGCTCCGCTGGCGACGAGGCGAAGGCGCCTGAGCAGGAGAAGTCGGGCGAGGACATCCAGAGCACGCTGAACGCGCTCGGTGGTGCCCAGGTGGTCGGCGTGCACCCCGACGGCATCCCGGACAGCATCCGCGGCGAGCTGGGCCGCGCGGTGGGAACGCTGAACACGCTGGCCGCGGGACAGCAGGCGGTCGCGGCGGTGGCTCCGGCCTTCCGGCTGAAGGCGGAGGACCTGCACCTGCGCCGGACGAACACGGACGAGCAGGGCAACCAGCACCTGCGCTTCACGCAGATGAAGAACGGCCTGGAAGTGGTTGGCGGTGAGCTGGCGGTGCACGTGCGTCCGGACGGCACGGTGTACGCGGCCAACGGCTCCGCGCGCGACGGCGTCTCCGTCTCCGCCCTGCCGCGCATCGCGGCGACGTCCGCCCAGCAGGCGGCGCTGAGCGCGACGGCCGGCACGAACCTGGCGGTGGAAGGCACCCCCCGGCTGGTGTACGTGCGCACCGAGGAAGGCGCGCTGCGCCTGGCCTACGAAGTGACGGTCACGGGCGAGGGCGCCGAGGCCCCCATCCGCAACCGCGTGTACGTGGGCGGCGCGGACGGCTCCATCGTCCTGGTCGCGCCGCAGGTCCACACGGCCATCAACCGCCGCGTGTACAGCGCGAACAACGGCACCAGCACGCCGGGTACGCTCAAGCGCAGCGAGGGCCAGGCGGCCATCGGTGACTCGCACGTCGACACCAACTACGACATGCTGGGCTACACCTACGACTGCTACAAGATCCTCTTCAACCGCGACTCGCTGGACAACGCGGGCACGGCGCTCATCAGCACGGTGCACTACAGCACCAACTACGTGAACGCCTACTGGGACGGCACCCAGATGGTGTACGGCGATGGCGACGGCGTGAACTCCATCGAGCTGGGCAAGGACGCGGACGTCACGGTCCACGAGCTGACCCACGCCGTCACGTCGAAGGAGTCCAACCTCACGTACTCCGGCCAGTCCGGTGGCCTCAACGAGGCGATGTCCGACACGTTCGGCGCCGTCTGCGAGAGCCGCGTGAACGGCTGGAGCACCGCGGCGGCCATCTGGATGGTGGGCGAGGATGTCTGGACGCCCGGCACGGCGAACGACGCCCTGCGCTACATGGATGACCCGGCGAAGGACGGCGCGTCCAAGGACTGGGCGGCCAACGTGACGTCCGGCACGGACGTGCACTACAGCTCCGGCGTGCCCAACCTGGCGTTCGCGCTGCTGTCGAAGGGTGGCGTGCACCCGCGCGGCCGTTCGACCATCAACGTGCCGGCCATCGGCGTCGAGAAGGCCGCGCGCATCTGGTACAAGGCCAACACGGACATCTACACGGCGGGCACCACGTTCCTGCAGGCGAAGACCTGGACCATCCAGGCCGCCTCGGAGCTGGGCTACGACCAGGCGACCCAGGACGCGGTGAAGGCCGCCTGGGAAGCGGTGGGCGTGGGCGGTGTGGTGGTTCCCCCGACGACGGTTCCGCTGACGAACAACGTCGCGGTGACGGGCATCAGCGACGCGGCGGGTAACTCCAAGTTCTACACGCTGGCCGTTCCGGCGGGCTCCACGGCGCTGACGTTCACCACCTCCGGTGGCACGGGTGACGTGGACCTGTACGTCAAGTTCGGCACCGCGCCGGACTCCGCCACGTACGACTGCCGTCCGTACGCCAGCGGCAACGCTGAGACGTGCACCATCACCAACATCCAGGCGGGCACCTACTACGTGATGCTCAACGCCTACTCGGCGTACTCGGGCGTGACGCTGAAGGGCAGCTACACGGGCGGTGGCGGACCGACGGGCAACGTGCTGCAGAGCAACGTGCCGGTGACGGGCGTGTCTGGCGCCGCCAGCTCGTTCACCACCGAGTGGACCACGCTGGACGTGCCGGCGAACCGGACGGTCACCATCACCACCACGGGTGGCACGGGTGACGCGGACCTGTACGTGCGCTTCGGCTCCTCGCCGACGACCACCGCGTACGACTGCCGTCCGTACGCCAGCGGCAACGCGGAGACCTGCACGCTGACCAAGACGACCGCGGGCAAGTACTACGTGAAGATCCGCGGCTACTCGGCGTACTCGGGCGTGACGCTCAAGGCCGTCTACTAGTCGTCGCATCCGCTGTTTGAAGACAGGCACCCGGGGAGCCGCCAAGGCTTCCCGGGTGTCGTCGTTTGCGGGGTGTGCGTTGGCGGGTGCTAGCGACGCACCTGCACGTCGCGGGCGACGGTGCGGCCGCCGATGAGGGCGAAGCTGGCGCGCACCGGGGTGCCTTCGCGCAGCTCCGGGAGGGGCACGCGCTGGCCCTGGCGCAGGCCCCGGCTTCGCGGGTCGAGCTGGAGTTCGTAGACGGTGCCGTCGCTGTCGCGCACGTGCAGGGTGTCGCGGTTCGCGCGCGTCACCCGGCCGTTCACCGTGCTGGTGGCGATGGTGACCTGTTCGAGCGGGCGGTCGGCGGTGTTGTCCGTCACCGCGGCCTGGGCCGCCTTGGCCGCGCCCTCGTACCAGGACTCGTCGTCGTTGGCCTGGACCGCCTGCGCGCCAATCATCACCCGGCCCTCCGCCGCCGGCTGGCCGTTCGCGTTGGCCTGGGCGGCCTGCGAGCCCGGGGTCGCGTTCGCGTCGGGCGCCGCCGCGCCGCCCTGCGCGGGGGCCTGGGCCGTTCCGCTGCCGCCACGGGCTGGTGCCTGCGCAGGGCCGCTGCCGCCGTAGGCCGGGGCGTTGTTCGCGGGCGTGTTCGCTGGAGTCTGGGTCGTGCTGTTGTTCGCGGGCGTGTTCGCTGGAATCTGAGCCGTGCCGCTGCCGCCGTAGGCGGGCGCGTTCGTCGCCGTCCCGCTGCTTCCACTCGCGGGTGCCTGGGCCGCCGTGCGGTCCGCGGCGTTCGTCCGGGTGTCTCGCAAGGGCAGGGCTCCTGGGGGTGGTGCCGTGTTCGGGGGCACCTGGGCGTTCGCCCCGGGAAGCGGCGTCGGCTGGACACCCTCCGTCGTGCCCTGCGCCAGGGCCGGCGTGGCGGGCACCATCAGCCCCCCGTTCGCCGTGTCCCGCACCTGCATCGTCGCCGGGACGCCCACCGTGTCCGGGCTGTCGGACTCCCGACATCCGGAAGCCACCGTGCACAGCCCCATCATCCCCAGCCACATCCAGCGTCGACCCATCCGCCAACCCTCCCGCAGGCGAACCTGCGAACGACCCCCTGCCGGTGCAAGCACTCGGGGCGGGAGGCAGGTCGCCTGCTTGAGGGGGACGAAGGGCTCTACGCGGGGACCGTGGCGGCCACCGCGCGCACGTGGTCCCGCACCAGGGCTCGCGCGGCGAGGAGCGCGGGGGCGTCCGCTGGCGTGTAGCCCAGGCACAGCACCACGTCGTCCTCGGGCGCGGCGCGCGTGCCCAGGGCCGCGTAGTCGAGCGTGCGCGGCACGGGTTCGTCCTCGGTGTCGTGGGTGAAGCGGCCGAACACGGTGGCCCGGTCGTCACGGCCGGGGGCCTTCTCCTTCAGCGCGAAGAGGCGGCGCACCGCCAGGAGGGATTCGGGCCGCTCGCGCAGCGCCTCCGGATGCGCGGGGCCGCCCAGCTCCCACTCGAGGAGCTTCAGGCAGCCGCGCACGAACTCCACGTCGGTGATGACCAGGCCGTAGAGATACCAGTCCGCGCACGCGGCCTGGACCAGCCGGGCCTGCGCGTCGGTGAGCCAGCCGAAGGAGGGGCAGGTGAACGTCTCGCAGATGGACGCGCGGTAGACGCCGCAGTCGCGCAGGTCCGTACCGCCCGTCACCTTCGGATGGCCCAGGCAGCCCACCTGCTGCTGCTCCGCGTCCAGGAAGCCCAGCAGCGGACACACCCGCACGATGGGAAAGAGCGCGGGGGCGTCGCGGTTCGCGGTCAGCTCGCGCGCGGCCTCGCCATAGGCCTCCGGCGTCCGGGGCGCGTGGGCGAGCCGCGCCGTCTGCGTGGCCAGCCGCTGGGTGAGCGCCGCGCGCGAATGGTCGCGGAAGTTGTAGAGGCCGCAGCAGGCGCCGCACGAGGCGCCCCCACCGGGCTGGCACAGGTGGAAGGAGACCGACATGCCCGCCATTGTGACGGATGCCGGGCTCCCGGGGCGCTGGGAAGATGCGCCGTTCAGAACCCGTCAGGGTGCATGCGGGCGTAGGAGTCCTCGCCCGTCCGGCACAGGTGGGCCAAGAGCGGCACGCGCGGCACCTCCACGGCGAACCAGTACTGCGCGGCGGCGAGCTTGCCCTCGTAGAAGCGGGCGTCCCCGGCAGCGTTCCTCCCGAGGGCCTCCTTCGCGGCGGCGGCCTGCGCGAGCCAGCGCCAGGCCACGGCCACCACGCTGAACAGCTCCAGGAAGTCCGCGCTGTGGCGCAGCATCGAGTCCACTTCGCCGGCCATGCCCCGCGCGCCGAGCTCCAGCGTGAGGCTCGTGGCCTGCTGGAGCGCGTCCTCCAGCGCGTCGCTCCAGGCGGGCTCCACGCCGGCGACCCGGGCGCGCGCGGTGGTGGCGCGCACCTCTTCATCGAGCGCCTGGAGCGCGGCGCCCCCGCCCGCCACCGCCTTGCGGCCCAGCAGGTCCAGGCCCTGGATGCCGGTGGTGCCCTCGTGGATGCTGTTGAGCTTCTGGTCGCGCAGCCACGCCTCCGGGAGGTACTCGCTGGAGTAGCCGTAGCCGCCGTGGATCTGCAGCGCGAGCGCGTTGGACTCGAAGCCCTTCTCCGCCGGGAACGTCTTGGCGATGGGGGTGAGCAGGTCCAGCAGCAGGTGCGCGCGCTGGCGGGCCGCTTCGTCCGGCGCGTGGTTCGCGAGGTCCGCCTGGGTGGAGGTGGCGAGCAGCAGCGCGAGCCCGCCCTCCACGATGGCCTTCTGGCGCAGCAGCATGCGCCGCACGTCCGCGTGTTCGATGATGGGGGCCTGGGCGCGCGCGGTGTCGCGGATGCCGGCGGGCCGCCCCTGGGGGCGCTCGCGCGCGTAGCCGAGCGACTCCTGGTAGGCGACGGACGCGGTGGCGACGCCGTTGAGGCCCACCATGATGCGCGCCTCGTTCATCATCTGGAACATGCACGCGAGGCCACGGCCGGGCTGGCCCACGAGCCAGCCGTGGCAGTCGTCGGCTTCGCCGAAGTTGAGGACGAGGCTGGGCAGGCCGCGCCAGCCGATCTTGTGGATGACGCCGGCCACCTGGACGTCGTTGGGGACGAGCTTGCCGCCCTCGGGCCTGCGCGCGGGCACGGCGAAGAGGGACACGCCGCGCGTGCCGCCCTCCGCGCCGTCGATGCGCGCGAGGGTCAGGTGCACGATGTTGTCGGTGAAGTCCTGGTCGCCGCCGCTGATGAAGATCTTCGAGCCCTGGAGCCGGTAGCCGCCCTCCGGCGCGGGCGTGGCGCGCGTCTTCACGTCCGCGAGGCTGCTGCCGGCCTGCGGTTCGGTGAGGGCCATGGTGCCGGTCCATTCCCCCCGGTACAGGGGGGCCATGAACTGCTCGCGCAGCCAGGGCGTGCCGAAGACCTCCAGCAGGTGCGCGGCGCCGAGCGTGAGGCCCAGGTAGCCATAGGCGCTCAGGTTGGCGGCCATGAGGTACGCGCTCGACACGGCGTGCACGGTGAGGGGGAGCTGCTGGCCGCCGACGTCGGGAGGGCGGGTGGCGGTGAGCAGGCCCAGGTCCACCATGTTCGCGTAGAGCGAGCGCATGGCGGGATGCACGCGCACCCGGCCGTGTTCGAAGACGGGCGGGGAGGTGTCCATGGGCCGGTAGGTGGGGGCGAGCACCTCGCGGGCGAAGCGGCGGGTGCTGTCCAGGAGCAGGCCGAAGGTGTCGCGGGAGTGTTCCTGGAAGGCAGGCAGCGCGCAGAGGGCCGCGGTGTCCAGCACCTCGTAGAGCTGGAAGTCCACGTCACGGTCCGACAGCAGCGGGTTGGGGCGGGGCACGCTCATGCCCCGATTCCCTACCAGGACGCGATGGCGTCGTCGAAGTCGGCGTGCCCGGGCCTTTCACCGCAGGACGTGGGCAGGGG
>NZ_RAWD01000214.1:0-16841 GCF_003612065.1 Corallococcus sp. CA047B | reverse complement strand
GGCGTGGACCGGGCGTGCCACTGGGGCGCCCTGGACGCGGCGGGGGAGACGTGGGCCTTCCTGGGGTCGGCGCTGGACGCGCTGGACCCGGCCCAGGCCCGGCTGCTGCCCCACTTCCTGGGACAGGGCGGGGTGTTCTTCAGCGAGCTGCCGCCGGGAGTCCGGGCGAGCACGACGACCTTCCCCCGGCGCAACCGACTCATCGCTGGGGCGTCGGACGCGGTGCTGGTGATGCGGGCCGGGCTGGAGTCCGGGAGCCTGTACACGGCGGACGCGGCCCGGGCGCAGGGGCGGCCGGTGTTCGCCCTGCCTGGAGATGTCTGGCAGCCGGCGGCGGCGGGTTGCAACGCCCTGCTGGCGGACGGGCGGGCCCGGGCCTGTACGTCCGCTGAAGCGATCTGCGCGGTGGTGGGCGTTCATCCCGGCCGGGCGGTGCCCGCGGGGCGTGAAGGAGGTTGGTGGGAGGCGCTGTCCGTGGAAGCGCGCGGGGCTTATGGACTGTTGGACAGGGTTCCCCGGTCTTTTGACGAGGTGCTCGCCCAGAGTCCGCTGTCCCCCGCCGCGCTCACGAGCGCCCTGGTGGAGTTGGAATTGTCGGGGCTGGTGGTCCAGCACCCGGGTAAACGGTACGAGAAGGTTTGAAGGCAGTCCGAGGTAGGAGAGCCATGGCCACGCGGAAGAAGACACAGGCGGCGCAGACGGAAGCGGCGGAGGAGACGCCCAAGAAGGCGGCCTCCAAGAAGCCGGCTGCCAAGAAGGCGCCCGCCAAGAAGAAGACGGCGGCGAAGAAGGCCTCGGCCAAGAAGAAGACGGCGGCCCGTCGCCGTGGCGCGGACGGCGAGGAACTGCCCACCGTGGACGCGGATGCCGACGCGGAGGAGGAAGTCCCCGAGCGCCGTGGCAAGGGCCCGCACTACCTGGTGGTGGTGGAGTCTCCCGCCAAGGCCAAGACCATCAAGAAGTACCTGGGCAGCGGCTACACGGTGAAGGCGTCCGTGGGGCACGTGAAGGATCTGCCCAAGAGCAAGATTGGCGTCGACGTGGAGGACGACTTCAAGCCCGAGTACACGGTCATCAAGGGCAAGGAGAAGGTCCTCAACGAGCTGAAGAAGACGGCCAGGACGGTGGACCGCGTGTTCCTCGCGACGGACCCCGACCGCGAGGGCGAGGCCATCGCCTGGCACATCAAGGAGGAGCTGGCCCACCCCGACTCCCTCCGGGTGACCTTCAACGAGATCACCAAGAAGGCGGTGCAGGAAGCCATCGCCAATCCGCGCGAGCTCAACCAGGACAACTACGACTCGCAGCAGACCCGGCGCATCCTGGACCGGCTCGTCGGCTATCAAATCTCGCCGCTGCTCTGGAAGAAGATCCGCCGGGGCCTGTCCGCCGGCCGCGTGCAGTCCGTCGCCGTGCGCCTCATCGTGGAGCGCGAGACGGAGATCAAGGCCTTCACGCCGGAGGAGTACTGGACGCTGGACGCGCTGGTGCAGGGCCCCCAGGGTCCTCCGCCCTTCAAGGCCAAGCTGTCCCGCGTGGATGGCAAGAAGGTGGAGCTGAAGGACCGCGCCACCACGGACGGGCTGGTCGCGGAGCTGAAGGACGCGCCCTTCACCGTCACCAAGGTGGACCGCAAGGAGCGTCGCCGCAACGCGCCCGCGCCCTTCATCACCTCCAAGCTCCAGCAGGAGGCCGCCAACCGTCTGCACTTCACCGCCAAGAAGACGATGACGCTGGCGCAGAAGCTGTACGAAGGCGTGCCCCTGGGTGAAGAGGGCCAGACGGCGCTCATCACGTACATGCGTACGGACTCCACGCGTCTGTCGGACGACGCCGTCACGCAGGTGCGGGAGTTCATCGGCCAGAAGTACGGCGCGGACTACCTGCCGCCGGAGCCCATGGTCTACAAGAGCCGCAAGAGCGCCCAGGACGCGCACGAGGCCATCCGGCCCACGTCCCTGGAGTACCCGCCCGAGCGCGTGCGTCCCTTCTTCGACGCGATGGACGAGTCGGACATGTTCCGCCTCTACGAGCTCATCTGGAACCGCTTCGTCGCGTGCCAGATGAAGCCCGCCGTGTACGACCAGACGGCCGCGGACATCACCGCGGGCCGCGCCACGTTCCGCGCGTCCGGCAGCACCCTGAAGTTCCCGGGCTACCTGGGCGTGTACGGCGCCGGCCTCACGCCGGAAGAGGAGTCCGAGCGCGACAAGGCCAAGGCCGCCGGTGAAGAGGGCGCCGAGGACGTGGTGGGCGAACTGCCGCCCCTCAACGAGGGCGAAGTCCTGGCCCTGCACAAGCTGCTCAACGAGCAGCACTTCACCCAGCCGCCCCCGCGCTTCAGCGAGGCCACGCTGGTGAAGGAGCTGGAAGAGCGCGGCATCGGGCGCCCGTCCACGTACGCGGCCATCCTCTCCAACATCCAGGACAAGAAGTACGTGGAGAAGCTGGAGAGCCGCTTCCGGCCCACGGACCTGGGGCAGATGACCAACGAGCTGCTGGTGAAGCACTTCCCCCATGAGCTGGACGTGTCGTTCACGGCCAGCATGGAGGAGAAGCTCGATCAGATCTCCGACGGCGGCGCCAGCTGGAAGACCGTCCTCCACGACTTCTACGGGCCCTTCAAGGAGACCCTGGAGAAGGCCGAAGCGGAGATGCGCGACGTCAAGCGCGAGGAGATCAAGACCGACATCGCCTGCGAGAAGTGCGGCAACCCGTTCGTCATCAAGTTCGGGAAGATGGGCCACTTCCTCGCCTGCTCGAACTACCCCGACTGCAAGAACACCAAGGACTTCAAGCGGGACGCCGAGGGGAAGATCGTCATCGTGGAGGAGGAGACCACGGACGAGAAGTGCGAGAAGTGCGGCAAGCCCATGGTCATCAAGCGCGGCCGGTTCGGACGCTTCATGGCGTGCTCGGGCTACCCGGACTGCAAGACGTCCAAGCCCATCTCCATCGGGGTGAACTGCCCGGAGTGCAAGGTGGGCTACCTCACCGAACGCCGCAGTGGCCGGGGGAAGATCTTCTTCGGCTGCAACCGGTATCCGGAGTGCAAGTTCGCCGCGTGGGACCGGCCGCTCGCGGAGGCGTGCCCTCAGTGCGCGTCGCCGTACCTCCTGCAGAAGTACTCCAAGCGGGACGGCGCCTACATCTCCTGCCCGAACAAGGAATGCGACTACCGCCGCGAGGTGGTGGAGCAGGGCGGCCTGGGCGCTCCGACGGAGGCAGCCGTGGGGGCTGCTGGCGAGGCACCGGTCGCTCCCCCGCCTTCTTCGGCGGCCTGAGCGGAAAGCTGAGTCATTCCAGGGGGCTGGCTGGACCCCCCTGGCTTGACACCCTCGCGGGCGAAGTCCTAGAAGTCCTGATTGCTCCCAGCCCGTGATCGCAAGCCTCCTGCCCGTACGCGGCAGGGGTGCGCGCGGGGGGCAGCGAAAGGACGCACTCCGCGATGAATCCCTCCGTGAACGCGTTGTTGAGCATGGTCTTGGCCGAGGCGGCTCCCGCGGCCGGCCATGCTTCCTCCGGAGGCCTGGGGGATTTCATCGTCGGCGCCTTCAAGGCCGGCGGTCCGTTCATGTTCGTGAACCTGTTCTGGCTGGCCGCGTCCATGGCCGTCATCGGGGAGCGCGCGGTGACGCTGCTGTTCCGCTACCGGCTCAACGCGAGCGCGTTCATCGAACAGGTCCACAAGATGGTGCGCAGCGGCAACCTGGACCGCGCGGTGAAGTTCTGCGGCATGGCGCCGCGCTCGCCGCTGGCCCGCGTCATCCGCGCGGGGCTCATCAACGCGAACCGCGGCGAGCTGGAAGTGGCCAAGGCCGTGGAGGAGGCGCTGGCGGAGTACACGCCGCACGTCTCGCGCCGGGTGCAGTGGCTGTGGTCGCTCGCGAACATCGCGACGCTGGTGGGCCTCGTCGGCACCATCGTGGGCCTCATCGGCACCTTCCGCGCGCTGGGCAACGTGCCGGCGGAGCAGAAGCAGGCGCTGCTCTCCAACGGCATCTCGGAGGCCATGTACAACACGGGCTTCGGGCTCTCCATCGCGGTGCTCTGCATCGTGTCGCACCTGTTCTTCCACACGTACTCGAAGAACATGGTGGAGTCGGTGGAGCTCAACGCGCTGAAGCTGGAGAACCTGCTGTCGCGGCGCGGCTCGCTGGAAGTCGTCCCCGCGGACGACGACGTCCGGGCGGCGTCGTAGTCCCCGCTGGCTTCCGGAGCCACGCATGGCGTTCTACTACTCCCGCCGCAAGCTGAAGCCGAGGGAAGAGGAAGAGGGGGGCGAGCTGAACATCGTCCCGTACCTCGACATCCTCATGAACCTCATCATCTTCATGCTGCTTTCCATCACGGGCCTCACGGCCTTTGGCGCGCTCAACGTGTCCGCGCCCACGTATGGCGGCGGAGCTTCCGCCAGCGCGGGCCTGGCGGAGGCGGACGCGCCCAAGCTGATGCTCCAGGTGCTCATCTCCGAGAAGGGCCTCTATGTCCGGGGCAACGGCAAGGAGGCCGCGGCGCCGGAGGGGGATGCGCCCACGCTGCCGCGGCGCGCGGACGGCACCTATGACTACGCGGCGCTCAACGCGCGCCTGGTGAAGATCAAGGCGGAGTTCCCCCAGGAGACGAAGGTCATCGTGGCGGCGGATCCGAACATCCCCTACGACGCCCTCATCCAGACGATGGACGCCCTGCGCGAAACGGCGGGCCCCACCGAGCGCAAGCTGCTCTTCCCCGACGTCACCCTGAGCACCCTGTAGCCATGTCCGACACCGCGCCCCCGACCGCCGCCGAAGCCGAACAGCTCGCGCGCATGCGCTACCGCCGGGCCCTCGCGCGCAAGAAGCGCAAGGAGCGCGAGGCCGCCTCGGAGGTGAAGGAGCTCAACATCACCGCGATGATGGACATGATGACCATCATCCTGGTGTTCCTCCTGAAGTCCTTCGCGTCGTCCTCCGCGGCCATCACCGCGTCCGAGGACGTCCGTCCGCCGGTGTCCTCCACGCGCGCGACGCCCAAGGACACGGTGGCCATCACCATCACCCCCAAGAACATCCTGGTGGGGGACCGCGAGGTGGTGCGGCTGAAGGACGGACGCATCCCGGAGACGCAGTTCCCCGAGGACAACAAGCGGCTGGTGCTGGGGCTGGATGAGCAGCTGAAGAAGGAAGTGAAGAAGCTCAAGTTCATCGCCGAGCGCAACCCGGCGGCGCCGTTCAGCCACGAGCTGTCCGTCATCGCGGACAAGATGGTGCCGTACGACCTGCTCGTCACCGTGCTCTACACGGCGGGGCAGAACGAGCTGGAGAACTACCGCTTCATCGTGCTCCAGCGCGACTCGGAGTAGCCGCACCCGGCCTGCTGGACACACGACTCCCCCGCGCGGGATGGACACACGGGGGAGCGCCTGATGCCTTCGCTAGAGGGACAGGCTGCCCGTGTGGCGAGCGGCGTCCCGCGTCTCCTGCTCGTGGAGGGCGGCGTCCTCCTCGCAGCGGATGGCGAAGGGCATGGCCTCCAGCCGGTCCAGGGAGATTTCGTTGCCGCAGTCCACGCACTCGCCGAACACGTCCGTGTCCATGCGGCGCAGCGCGGCGTCAATCAGCATGATCTCCCGGCGCTGGGCCTCAATGAGCGTGGACAGGGTGTAGTCCGCCAGCTCCGCCTGGGCCTGTTCCTCGTACTCGGGATCGCGCTCCTGGTCCTTCAGCGCCATCAGCTCCCGGCGAGCGCCTGCCTGGGCGTCCTCGGTCGTCTTGCGGCGTTTCTGCAGAAGCTCACGGATCATCAACAAGTCCTTGGCTCGGCTCATGGCTGCGTCACTCCCATCCCGGTTCGCGGTTGAAGGGCGCTCGCGGCCGGTGGTGTGGCATCCCGGCGCGAAGACCGCGAGAAACCTAGGGTTGGATCCCAGGTGGGGAAACCTCACCTCCCCGTCTGCACGCATGGTGGGACGCAGGGCAGGCAGCCAGCCGTGGGCAGGCCGGGAAGTGGAAAGAGAACGCGGGGTTGCGCTGGTGCTTTCACGGCTGGGAAAGGGCGCGACCTTCCTGCTAACAGGGACGCCCCGGGCGCCCTGGAGTCTCAAGACGCACCCGGTGCGTGGGGAGGTTGCATGTCGGATGTGAAGCAGCGGGTGACGGTGATTGGCGGGGGCCTGGCGGGCACCGAGTGCGCGTACCAGCTCGCGCGGCGCGGCGTGCCGGTGGTGCTGCGCGAGATGAAGCCGCACAAGCGCTCCCCCGCGCACAAGTCGGACACGCTCGCGGAGCTGGTGTGCAGCAACTCCCTGCGCTCGGACAACCCGGAGAGCGCCATTGGCCTCTTGCACGCGGAATTGCGCGCGCTGGGCTCGCTGGTGCTGGGCAGCGCGGACCTGCACCGCGTGCCCGCCGGTGACGCGCTGGCGGTGGAGCGCGAGGGCTTCTCCCGCGAAATCACCACCCGGCTCCAGGAGGGCGTGGGCGTGGAGATTGTCGGCGGCGAGGTGGAGCACCTTCCGGACGAGGGCGTGGTGGTGGTGGCCACGGGGCCGCTGACGTCGGACGCGCTCACGGCGGAGCTGGAGCGCCACGTGGGCACGAAGCTCTACTTCTACGACTCCATCGCGCCCATCCTGTCCGGGGACTCCATCGACATGGAGGTGGCGTTCCGCCAGAGCCGCTACGGCAAGGGCGGCGGGGATGACTACCTCAACCTGCCGATGAACCGCGACGAGTACTACCGCTTCGTCAACGAGGTGAAGGCGGGCCAGAAGCTGGTGCCGCACAGCTTCGAGGAACCGAAATACTTCGAAGGGTGTCTGCCCATCGAGGTGATGGCGGAGCGCGGAGACGACACGCTGGCCTTCGGGCCGCTCAAGCCGGTGGGGCTGAAGGACCCGCGCACGGGGAAGGACCCCTACGCGGTGGTGCAGCTGCGCATGGAGGACAAGGCCGGCACGGCGTGGAACATGGTGGGCTTCCAGACGCGCCTGACGTGGGGCGAGCAGAAGCGCATCTTCATGTCCTGCATCCCGGGCCTGCAGAACGCGGAGTTCCTGCGGATGGGGCAGATCCACCGCAACACGTTCATCGACTCGCCGCGCCTCCTGGCGGAGGACCTGTCGCTGAAGACGCAGCGGCGGGTGTTCTTCGCGGGGCAGGTGACGGGGGTGGAGGGCTACGTGGAGAGCGCGGCGTGCGGCTACCTGGTTGCGCTGGCGGTGCACGCGCGCCTCACCGGCACGGCGTTCGTGCCGCCGCCCGCGACGACGGCGCTGGGGTCGCTGTACCGGCATGTCACGGGGGAAGCGCACCCGCCGGACCATCCGCACCAGCCCACCAACGTCATCTACGGCCTGTTCCCGCCCTTGTCCGGGCGGATGAAGAAGGCGGACAAGCGCGCGGCCTACTCGGCGCGGGCGAAGCAGGACCTGGCGGCCTGGCTGCCACACGCGGGCGTCGCGGCAGCGGGCGCGCCCCAAGCAACGGACCCGACGGAAGAACAGAGGAGCGCATGAAGCGACCTGGGATGTGGGGCCTCGTGGCCCTGCTGGCGGTGGTGGGGTGCAACAAGAAGGGCGACGACGGCGCCGCCCCCTCGCAGCGCAGCGCCGCCAAGGACGACACGGTCCGCAGCGCGGCGAAGGGCGCGGCGCTGGTGGGCGGGCAGGGACAGTTGCTGGCGGCGGGCCGCGCCGCGGACCTGCGCCTGTCGCCGGACGGGCAGTTCGCCACGTACCTGCTCAACGGACAGAAGCCCCGGCTGGACGGCATCCCGCCGCAGATGCTGGTGGGCGCGCTGTACGTGGTGCCGGTCGCGGGCGGCAAGCCGCGCGCGCTGGGCGACGGCGTGACGAACGTGCCGGGCAGCCTGCTGTTCTCCGCGGACTCCCGGCACCTGCTGTACGTGACGGGCTACAACCCGGCCTCGCAGTCGGGTGAGCTGCACGCGCTGGCCTTGACGGACGCGGCGGCGGAGCCGGCGACGCTGGGCACGGCGGTGAGCTACCTCCTGCCCTCGCCCGACGGCGTCAGCGTGGCCTTCGTGGACGGCGGCGTGCTGAAGCTGGGCCCGCTGCCCGCGGGGCCGTTCCAGGACGTGGCGGCGGAGGTGAGCACCGCGCAGTTCACGCCGGACGGCAAGACGCTGCTCTTCAAGCGCCGGCTGTCGGCCGCGAGCGGGCTGGCGGCGGTGACGGTGGGCTCCAACGAACCGCCGCGCAAGCTGGCGGATCAGGTGGGCGACTACGAGGTGTCGTCGGACGGCAAGCGCGTGGCGTACCAGGTGCGCAGCGAGGCCGTGCGCGGCATGTATGACCTGTACCTGGCGGACGTGCCGGCGCTGAAGGGCCAGCGGCTCGCGGTGGGCTCGAAGGTGTTCGGCTTCTCTCCGGATGGCCAGTGGCTGGCGCGCACGGAGAACGGCAAGCCGGAGCAGCTGGGCGACCTGTACGTGGGCCCGGCGTCCGGTGGGCCGGGGCGCAAGGTGGGCGAGGCGGTGGAGGAGATGGCGTTCGCGCCGGACTCCAAGGCGGTGGGCTTCCTGGAGAAGTACGACCAGCCGTCGCGCGCGGGCGCGATGAGCGTGGCGACGCTGCCGGACGGCGCGCCGAAGCGGGTGGGGGACCGGGTGCCCAACTTCGTGTGGGGTTCGGACAGCCGCTACGTGGCGTTCCTGTCGCGCTTCGTGAAGCCGGTGTTCTCCGTGGACCTGATGCTGTACGCGCTGGGCCAGGAGAAGGCGGAGAAGGTGCAGCCGGGCGTGTTCGGCTACGGCTTCATGCCGAACAACGGCGCGGTGGTGTTCCGCACCAACTGCATCCGCAACGGCCGCGCGTGCGACTTCAAGGCGCTGGACCTGGGCGAGAAGCAGACCGAGGCGAAGACGTGGATGCAGGGCATCTTCAGCTATAAAATCTCCAACGACGGGGCCCGCATCCTCGCGACGTACGCGCGCATGGACTCGGACACCTACGACGTCGCCGTCTATGACGTGAAGACGGGGGCCCGCAAGACGCTCGACCAGGGCGTGCAGGTGCCCACGTACTTCGCGGGCAAGGACGACGCCCGCGCCGTCTACATCATCGGCCAGGGGCAGAACCCCGGCGTGTACAGCGCCATCGCGTCACCGCAGTAATCAGCAGTGGCCGTTGACCCGGGGGGTGGAGGGCGGCTTCGCCTTCCGCCCCTTAGGGGCCGGCCGGCGCTGTTGATGCGTGCACAGTCGGGGCGGGTGTGGTGTCTTGCCCGCCGAATGGCACAACTCGTCTATCGGCGCTACGGCGGCTCCCTCCAGGTCGACATCCCCGACTTCCACACGCTCACCGAGGCGGTGCGGATTCCCGCGACGCAGTGGATGGCGCTCGCGTGTCCGCTGGAGGGCATCGCGTGCGACCCGCGCTTCCTCACGCTGATGGACGCGGACGGCAACGGCCGCATCCGGGTGGAGGAGCTGCGCGCCGCGGTGGACTGGACGGCGGCGCGGCTGAAGGACGCCAAGGGCGCGGACGCGGGCAGCGACGTGCTGGAGCTGGCGGCGCTCTCCGACACGGCGAACAACCTGCGCGGCGCGGCGGAGCTGGTGCTGCGCACGCTGCACGCGCCGGACGTCACGCGCCTGTCCCTGGAGCAGCTGCGCACCAGTGACAAGGCGCTGCGCGACGCGGGCACGAACGGCGACGGCATCATCGCGCCCACGTCGCTGCCGGAGCGGCTGCGGCCCCTGGCGCAGGCCATCATCGCGGCCTTCCCGGCGGTGACGAACCGCGCGGGGCTGGTGGGCGTGAACGCGGAGCTGGTGAAGCGCTTCCGCGAGGAGCGGACGGCGCTGCTCGCGCACCTGTCCGGACGGGACTCGGTGTTCACCTGGGGCACGGCGAGCCTGGAGCAGGCGAAGCGCGTGCATGACGTGGCGCCGCTCCTGGATGGCTACTTCGTGCAGTGCCGGCTCGTCGCCGCGCAGCCGGAGGCCGCGGCCAGCCTGCGCCTGCGCGCGGAGCGGGTGGAAGGGGCGCTGGGCGACGTGGGCGCCATGGGCAAGGCCGTGGGTGAGCTGCCCATCGCGCCGCCGGACCCGTCGGGCGTGCTCGTGTGGGCGCGGCTGTACCGGGGCCCCGGCTACGAGCGGCTGGAGGCCTTCCATCAGGAGGTGGCGACGCCGCTGCTGGGCGACGGCGTGAAGCTGACGGACACGGCGTGGAAGGAGCTGTCCACGAAGGCGGAGGCCATCCTCGCGTGGCAGGCGAAGCGGGACACGCACGCGCTGCACGCGGTGGCGGACACGCTCTCCACCGTGTCGGACGAGGAGCTGGACGCGCTGGAGGCCGCGAGCCGCGAGGACCTGTCGCTCAAGGGCACGCTGGACGTCATCGCGGAGCTGGAGCGGCTGGTGCTGTACCAGCGCTGGCTCCTGGTGTTCGCCAACAACTTCATCAGCATGCCCAGCCTGTACCTGCCCAAGCGCCGGGCGCTGATGGAGCGGGGCACGCTCATCCTGGCTGGTCGCAAGTACACGCTGTCGGTGCTGGTGAAGGACCGGGCGGCGCACTCGGCGCTGACGGGGCAGGGCACCACCTGCATCCTCTACGTGAAGGTGCTGCCCAAGGACGGCGCGGAGGGCTACGAGGTCGCGGTGCCCGTCACGGCCGGCCGCAGCACGGAGCTCGTCGTGGGCAAGCGCGGCGTGTTCTACGACGTGGACGGCGTGGAGAGTGACGCCATCGTCACGCAGGTGGTCCGCCAGCCGGTGTCGCTCTGGGAGTCCATGACGATGCCGTTCATGCGCATCGGCGCGTTCATCTCCGGCAAGGTGGAGAAGCTGGCGGCGTCGGGCGAGAAGGAATTCGATTCGACGCTGGAGCACGGCTACACGCAGACGGTGACGGCGCCCCCGGCCGGTGCGGCTCCCGCGGCGGCGGCCCCGGCGGCGCCCGCGGCGGGAGGACTCGCTGGAGTGCTCGCGGCGGGTGGCATCGCGTTCGCGGCGCTGGGTTCGTCGCTGGCGTTCATCCTCACGCAGGTCAAGTCGCTGACGCTGGTGGACGTCATCACCGCGGCGACCATCCTGGCCATCGTGGTGATGGCGCCCGCGGGCCTGCTCGGGTGGCTGAAGCTGAGGCGGCGCAACCTGGCGCTGCTCCTGGAGGGCTCTGGCTGGGCGCTCAATGATCGGCTGATGCTCACCCGGGGCGTGGCGACGCTCATCACCCGCCGTCCGAAGCTGCCGAAGAACGCGCGCGTGGATCGCTCGGACCTGGTGCGCGGGGCGCTGCGCCACACCCAGGACGACGACGAGAGCGACGGCATGTCCGTGGGAGCCCGCCTCGGCCTGACGCTGCTCGTGCTGTTCATCCTGCTGTGGCAGGTGCGCGTGTCCATCACGGAGTGGATGTGCACGCACCGCTGGCTGTCCGAGGACAGTTGCCGGGTGTTCCTGCCCAAGCTGGTGCCTTCTGAACTGCCGGGGGCGCCGGTGGTGGCCCCCGCCGCTCCGGCCCCGGTGCCCGCGAAGTAGGCCGCGCTCGCGCGCCGTCGTGAATCTTGCGAGGCTCGGGGAGGCCCCTAGGCTTCCCCGACCATGTCGACCCTGTCTCCGCTCCTCGAGAAGTTCCGCGCCCACCTGGAAGACGAGAAGGACGCGTCACCGCACACGGTGCGCAACTACCTCATCGACCTGGTGGACTATGAGCGCTACCTCGTGGAGCGGATGAAGTCGTCGCTGCTGGCCGGCACGCACGCGGCCATCCGGGGCTACCTGGGCACGCTGAGCGTGGACCACGCTCCTGCCAGTCGCGCGCGGCGGCTGGCGAGCATCAAGTCGTTCTACAAGTACCTGGTGCGGCAGAAGCTCCTGTCCGCCAGTCCCGCGAAGCTGGTGAAGAGCCCCAAGCTGCCGAAGACGCTGCCCAAGGTGCTGCCGGTGGAGGAGGTGTTCGCCATCCTCGACCTGCCGGACGTGAACACGGTGCTGGGGCTTCGCGACAAGGCCATCCTGGAGATGCTCTACGGCGGCGGCCTGCGCATCAGCGAGCTGTGCGGCCTGTCGCTGCTGGGCGTGGACCGCAGCAGCCGCATCGTCCGGGTGATGGGCAAGGGCAGCAAGGAGCGCCTCATCCCGCTCAACGCGAAGTCCATCCGCGCGCTGGAGGCGTACCTCGCGAGGCGCGGCGAGCTGCTGGCCACGGTGCACGCGGGGCAGGATCCGGACGCGCTGTTCCTCAACTTCCGCGGCGGCCGGCTGACGCCCCGGAGCATCGCGAGGCACCTGGATGCGTACGTGCTCCAGCTCGCGCTGGCGCGCAAGGTGAGCCCGCACGCGATGCGCCACTCGTTCGCCACGCACCTGCTGGGCGGCGGTGCGGACATCCGCAGCATCCAGGAGCTGCTGGGCCACGCGAGCCTGTCCACCACGCAGAAGTACACCCACGTGACCTTCGAACAGTTGCAGGAAGTCTACGACGCCGCGCACCCTCGCGCGTGACGCGGTTGGAAGGGCAGGGGCATGTCGAACCGGAGTGATGAAGTTGAAGCGTTCATGGCGGAGCTCGAACATCCGCTGAAGGCGGAGATCGAAGCCGTGCGCAGCGCCATCCTGGCCTCCGACAAGACGCTCACCGAGCGCATCAAGTGGAAGGCCCCCAGCTTCTGTCACGGCGGCGATGACCGGGTGACGTTTCGGCTGGCCCCCAAGGGCATCTTCCAGGTCATCCTCCACCGGGGCGCGAAGGTGAAGGACACGGCGGGCTTCGCCTTCGAGGACGACTCGGGCCTGGTGAAGTGGGCCGCGGTGGACCGGGGCATCGTCACGCTCCAGGACGCGAAGGACGTGAAGGCGAAGAAGGCGGCCCTGGTGAAGCTGGTGGGCCGGTGGATCCAGGCCACCGTGGCCTGAAGGGCGGCGTGGAAGTTCTGGGGAGGGTGAGGGAGCGGACAGCCGGGCCGTGTTTGCTGGTGGGGGCGGGGCGGGCTTGTTAAACCTCCCGCCATGTTCCACGGCACCACCATCCTCTGTGTCCGCCGCGACCAGAAGGTCGTCATCGCGGGCGACGGCCAGGTCAGCCTCGACAAGACCATCATGAAGAACACGGCGCGCAAGGTGCGCCGCATTGGCGACGGGCAGGTGCTCGCCGGCTTCGCGGGCAGCACCGCGGACGCCTTCACGCTCTTCGAGCGCTTCGAGGCCAAGTTCAAGGAGCACCAGAAGAACCTGACCCGCGCCTGCGTGGAGCTGGGCAAGGACTGGCGCACCGACCGCTTCCTGCGCCGCCTGGAGGCGCTGCTCATCGTCGCGGACCGGGAGAAGACGTTCATCCTCTCCGGCGCGGGCGACGTCATCGAACCCGACCACGGCATCGCCGCCGTGGGCAGCGGTGGTTCCTACGCGCTGTCCGCCGCGCGCGCGCTGCAGGCGAACACGCAGATGTCGGCCCGCGACATCTGCACGCAGTCCATGGCCATCGCCGCGGACATCTGCGTCTACACGAACTCCAACGTCACCTACGAAGAGCTCTGAGAGGACCGCCCCGTGGCCGAATCGCGCAAGTTGTCCGCCTTCACGCCTCGCGAGGTCGTCAGCGAGCTGGATCGCTACATCGTCGGCCAGAACGACGCCAAGCGCGCCGTGGCCATCGCGCTGCGCAACCGGTGGCGCCGCCAGCAGGTCTCCGACGACCTGCGGGATGAAATCCACCCGAAGAACATCATCATGATCGGCCCCACCGGCGTGGGGAAGACGGAGATCGCCCGCCGGCTGGCGAAGCTCTCCCAGGCGCCCTTCGTGAAGGTGGAGGCCTCCAAGTTCACGGAGGTGGGCTACGTGGGCCGCGACGTGGAGTCGATGATCCGCGACCTCGTGGAGGCGGCCATCGCGCTCGTGCGCGAGGAGGAGACGGAGAAGGTCAAGCCGCGCGCGGAGGAGCTGGCCGAGGACCGGCTGATGGAGCTGCTCAAGAATGGCGGCGCGTCCCGCCCGTCCGCGTCCCCGCCCTTCGGCTTCTCGCCCCCGCCGCCCACCGCGCCGTCGCCGCTGGGCGACAGCGAGCGGGAGAAGCTGCGCGCCCAGCTGCGCGCCGGCACGCTGGATGATCAGCACGTGGAGGTGGAGACCAGCGAGAGCTCGCCCACGTTCATGCGCAACTTCAGCGGCCAGGGCATGGAGGAGATCGGCGTCAACCTCCAGGACCTGTTCAAGAACATGCCGGGCATGAAGAACACCCGGAAGCGCCGCGTGCGCGTGCCCGAGGCGCTCCAGATGCTGCGCGCGGAAGAGGCGCAGAAGCTGGTGGATCCGGACCGCGTCCAGCGCGAAGCGGTGGTGCGCGCCGAGTCCAGCGGCATCGTCTTCATCGATGAAATCGACAAGATCGCCAGCCGCGAGGGCGGCAAGGGCGGCGGGGGCCCGGACGTGTCGCGCGAAGGCGTGCAGCGCGACATCCTGCCCATCGTGGAGGGCTCCTCCGTCAACACGAAGTACGGGCAGGTGAAGACGGACCACATGCTCTTCATCGCGGCGGGCGCGTTCCACGTCTCCAAGCCGTCGGACCTCATCCCGGAGTTGCAGGGCCGCTTCCCCATCCGCGTGGAGCTGGAGGCGCTGTCCGGCGAGGACCTGGTGCGCATCCTGCGCGAGCCGAAGAACTCGCTGTTACGCCAGTACACCGCGCTGCTCGCCACCGAGGGCGTGCGCCTGTCCTTCACGGACGACGCGGTGTCGGAGCTGGCGCGCATCGCCCAGCAGGCCAACGATCGCACGCAGAACATCGGCGCGCGGCGCCTGCACACCGTGCTGGAGCGGCTCTTGGACGACGTGTCCTTCACCGCCAGCGAACTGGGCCCGCGCGACTTCCAGGTGGACGGCGCCTATGTGCGCGAGCGCCTGTCCGCCATCGTCCAGGACGAGGATCTGTCGCGCTACATCCTCTAGCGCGCTAGCGTCCCCGCCGTTGTCCCCCGCGCAGCACGAATCGTGAGGAAGACCACCTTGTCGCAACCGTCGCCATCCCCCGTCGCCTCCCCTGGCAACGACGCCCTCATGCAGAAGGCGAAGCAGCACCTGCTGCAGAACTACAAGCAGCAACCCATCGCCCTGGTGCGAGGGCAGGGCACGCGGGTGTGGGACGCGGACGGCAAGGCGTACCTGGACTGCATCGGCGGCATCGCCGTGTGCGCCCTGGGCCACTGCCACCCGGAGGTGGTCGCGGCGGCGAAGGCGCAGTTGGATCTGCTGTGGCACGTCTCCAACGTCTTCTACTCGCAGCCGCAGATCGACCTGGCCGAGCAGCTGACGGAGTGGGCGGGCCTGCCGCGCGCGTTCTTCTGCAACTCCGGCGCGGAGGCCAACGAGGCGCTCATCAAGCTGACCCGCAAGGTCATGAAGGACCGGGGCACGCCGGAGCGCTTCGAACTCATCACCTTCGACAAGAGCTTCCACGGCCGCACGCTGGCCACCGTCACCGCCACCGGCCAGCCGAAGTACCACGCGGGCTTCGAACCGCTGCCCGCGGGCTTCAAGCACGTGCCGTACGGGGACCTGGAGGCGGTGCGCCGCGCCGTGGGCCCCTCCACCGCCGCCATCCTGGTGGAGCCCATCCAGGGCGAGGGCGGGGTGCGCATGTCGCCCCCGGGCTTCCTCCAGGGCCTGCGCGCGCTGTGCGACGAGCACGGCCTGCTGCTGCTCGTGGATGAGGTCCAGACGGGCATGGGCCGCACCGGCCTGCCGTTCGGCTTCATGCACGACGGCATCCAGCCGGACGCCATCAGCATCGCCAAGGCCCTGGGCAACGGCCTGCCCATGGGGGCCATGCTGTGCCGCGAGGAGCTGGCGAAGAGCCTCACGCCCGGCACCCACGGCTCCACCTTCGGCGGCAACCTGGTGTCCGCCGCCGCGGCCAACGTCGTCCTGCGCCTCCTGCGCCAGCCCGGTCTGCTGCCGGACGTGCAGGCGAAGGGCGAGCACTTCCTCGCGGGCGCGCGGGCGCTCCAGGCCGCGCTGCCGGAAGGGCGCATCAAGGCCGTGCGGGGCCGGGGCCTGCTGCTGGGCGTGGAGCTGGACCGGGAGGTCGCGCCCGTCATCGCGAAGCTGCGCGACGCCGGACTGCTGGTGAACTCGGCGGGGGACACGACGCTGCGGTTCGCCCCTCCGCTCATCATCACCCGGCAGGAACTGGACGAAGCCCTGGGCATCCTCCAGCGTGTGCTGGCTTCCCTCTAGTCGCCTTCCCGCGAGGGGGCCCGTCACAGCCGGGGCGTTTGACGCCTTGCGTCCCGGACACCTACACTTTGGGATTCGCCTGCCGCGGAACGTGTGACCTTGAGCGCGCCCAACCCCATCGTCGGCCTGGGGGGCCGGACCGACCACATCGCGACGGTGCCCCACCTGGACCCGTCCCGCCTCCAGCTCAGCCCGGAGGAGGGCACGGTGCTGTCGCTCGTGGGCCGCGTCGAGCGCATCGACGCGGTGCTGTCCCGCTCCACGCTGGGCGAGGCCCGCACCATCGCCGTGCTGCTGTCCCTGCGCGCCAAGGGCGCCATCGTCCCCGCACGCGTGGTGCAACGCGCCACCCCCGCCGCCCCGGCCGTGGACGCCTCCATGGCGGAGGAGGTGGACCTGGAGCCCGAACAGAAGCGCGAGATCATCGACCTGGAGCGCGCGCTGGACGGGATGGACCACCACGCGGTGCTGGGCGTGCCCCGGGGCGCCACCGCCGCGGAGGTGAAGCAGGCCTATTACAACGCGTCCCGGCGCTTCCACCCGGACCGCTACTTCGGCAAGAACCTGGGCAGCTTCCGCGCCCGGCTGGAGCGCATCTTCAAGCGCCTCACCGACGCCCAGAACGCGCTCAGCCGCGCGGAGCCGCCCCCTCC
>NZ_RAWD01000213.1:0-17118 GCF_003612065.1 Corallococcus sp. CA047B | reverse complement strand
CCCACGCCCCGCTCGCCCACCACCGTGTCGTAGCCCTGCGGCAGCGCGCGGATGAACTCCGCCGCCTGCGCCGCCTCCGCCGCCGCCTCCACCTGGGCCTGCGTCGCGTCCGGGTGGCCGTAGGCGATGTTGTCGCGCACCGTGCCGGAGAACAGCAGCGCGTCCTGCAACACCACGCCTATCTGTGAGCGCAGGCTCGCGAGCGTCACGTCCCGCACGTCGTGCCCGTCCAGCAGCACCGCGCCCCCGGTGACGTCGTAGAAGCGGGGCAGCAGGTTGATGAGCGTGCTCTTCCCGGAGCCCGTCGTCCCCAGCACCGCCACGAACTGCCCGGGCTCCAGCGTCACGCTCAGCCCGCGCAGAATCTCCCGCTCGCTGCCCGCGTAGCGGAAGCGCACGTCGCGCAATTCGATGCGGCCCTGGAGCGGCGGCAGCGGCACGGCGCCCGGGCGGTCCGTCACCTCCACCGCCGTGTCGAGCAATTCAAAGACGCGCAGCGCGGAGGCGCTGGCCCGCGACAGGCTGGAGGCGAGGAAGCCCAGCGTCATCAGCGGCATCAACAGGAAGGCCAGGTAGCTGTTGAATGCCACCAGCTCCCCCAGCGTGAGCCGCTGGTGGAAGATGCGCCAGCCGCCCACGCCCACCACCATCAGCGTTCCCAGGTTGGAGAAGAAGGTGACGAAGGGGAAGTTGTTGGCCAGCGCGTCCACCAGCTTGAGGTTCTGCGCCTGGAGCTTCGCGTTCGTCTCTCCATAGCGCGCCATCTCCCGCGCCTCGGCGGAGAAGGCCCTCACGACGCGCAGCCCGCGCAGGTCCTCCTGGAGCGTGGTGTTGAGCGTGCCCAGCAGCGCCTGGAGCTGGCCGAACAGCGGCCGCATCCTCGTCACGAACGAGCGCAGCACGAAGAGGATGGGCGCCACGGACCCGAGCGCCGCCAGCGCCAGCACCGGATCCAGATAGAGCAGCAGCCCCGCGCAGCCCACGAGCATCGCCGCCGACGCGGCGAACTGCACCACGCCGCTGCCCACGAAGGTGCGCACCGCCTCCACGTCGCTGGTGAGCCGCGTGAGCAACTGCCCCGTCTGCGCCTGGTCGTAGTAGCTGAAGGAGAGCCGCTGGATGCGCGCGAAGAGCGCGTCGCGCAGGTCGAACGCCACGCCCTGCGACGCGCGCTCGGCCAGATAGCCCTGGAGGAAGTTGAACAGGCCCCGCCCCAGCGCGATGGCGACCAGTCCCCCCACCGCCAGCCACACCGGCCGCCGCTCCCCGCGCGCGAGCCCCTGGTCGATGGCGATGCGGATCATCTGCGGGGCGCCCAGGTTCGCCGCCGACACCAGCAGCAGCGACAGCAGGGCCCCCAGGGACTCCAGGCGGTAGCGGCGCAGGTAGCGCAGGGCCCGGAGGATGGCGGCGAAGCCGCCGGCGGGGCGGCCGGAGGCGGGTGCGGACGTGCTCACGTGGGGGATCCCTGCCCCTTCGCTTGGAGCGCGGAGGCGCGCGCATGATGGGCGCGCGCCCCGGCTGCATCAAGCACGACGCACGGGACATGAAGGTGCGCGAACAGGGTTGCGCGACGCACCATGCCCCGTTACGTCGGCCGCCAGATCCCGGTTCGTTGCGAGGTGAACGTCATGGAGTACCGGCAGCTTGGTGGTTCGGGTTTCAAGGTCCCCATCCTCAGTCTGGGCACGGGCACGTTCGGCGGCTCGGGCGAGTTCTTCAAGGGCTTCGGCTCCAGCGACGTGAAGGAGGCCACGCGGCTGGTGGACATCGCGCTGGAGGCGGGCGTGAACATGTTCGACTCCGCGGACGGCTACTCCGCCGGGCTCGCGGAGGAGATCCTGGGCAAGGCGCTGGAGGGGCGGCGCGACCAGGCCATCATCTCCACCAAGGCGACGTTCCGCGCGGGCACCGGCCCCAACGACGTGGGCTCCTCGCGCTTCCACATCACCCGCGCGGTGGAGGCCGCCCTGCGCCGGCTGAAGACGGACTACATCGACCTGTTCCAGCTCCACGCCTTCGACGCGACGACCCCCGTGGAGGAGGCGCTCAACACGCTGGATGACCTCGTGCGCGCGGGGAAGATCCGCTACATCGGCTGCTCCAACTTCTCCGGCTGGCACCTGATGAAGTCGCTCGCGGTGTCGGAGCGCTACAACCTGGCCCGCTACGTGGCCCACCAGGCGTACTACTCGCTCGTCGGCCGCGACTACGAGTGGGAGCTGATGCCGCTCGCGCAGGACCAGAAGGTGGGCGCGGTGGTGTGGAGTCCGCTGGGCTGGGGCCGCCTGACGGGCAAGCTGCGCCGGGGCCAGCCGCGCCCGGAGACCAGCCGCCTGAACAACCCCGCCACCGCGAGCGGCGGCCCGCAGGTGCCGGAGGAGTACCTGTACAAGGTCGTGGACGCGCTCGACGTCGTCGCGAAGGAGACGGGCAAGACGGTGCCGCAGGTGGCGCTCAACTGGGTGCTCCAGCGGCCCACCGTGTCCAACGTCATCATCGGCGCGCGCACGGAGGAGCAGCTGCGCCAGAACCTGGGCGCCATCGGCTGGAACCTCACGCCCGCGCAGGTGGCCACGCTGGATGCCGCCAGCTCCGTGCCCTGGCCGTACCCGTACTTCCACCAGCGTCAGTTCGCCGAGCGCAACCCCTTCCCGGTGACCTGATACCGGTCCCCGCCGTGACGGGCCTTGTCCGCCCATCGTGATGGAAGGAGGCGGGCGGGGCCCGGGTCCGCCCGCCTCCGCCCACAGGGCAGGTCCATCCTCCCCCGGGACTGAGCACTTCACGTTCACGAGGTCACCGTCGGCGCGCCCTGGAGTCACGGGCCGCCGGGCGGGGCTTCGCTTCTCGCGTGGAGGCGCGCTCGCTCATGTCCCTCAAGGAATACAAGCCCGGCAGACCCTTCCCCGGCACCATCGGTCGTACCTGGGAGCAGTCGTCCCCCGCGTGGCCCGCGCCGCTGCGCTCGAAGCCCGGCGCACCCAACGTCCTGTTCATCGTCCTGGACGACACGGGCTTCGGGCACCTGGGCTGCTACGGCTCGCCCATCCGCACGCCGAACCTGGACCGGCTGGCGAAAGGCGGGCTGCTCTACAACAACATGCACACCACCGCGCTGTGCTCGCCCACGCGCTCGTGCATCCTCACCGGCCGCAACCACCACTCCAACGGGATGGCCACCATCACCGAGACGTCGCTCGGCTACCCCGGCTACAACGGCACCATCCCCTTCGAGAACGGCCTGCTCTCCGAGATGCTCATGGAGGCTGGCTACAACACGTATGCCATTGGCAAGTGGCACCTGGCCCCCGCGGAGCAGACGAGCGCCGCCGGGCCGTACTCGCGCTGGCCGCTGGGGCGCGGCTTCGAGCGCTTCTACGGCTTCCTGGGCGGGGACACCCACCAGTACTACCCGGACCTCATCCACGACAACCACGCCATCCGAGCGCCCGCGACGCCGGAAGAGGGCTACCACCTCACGCCGGACCTCGTGGAGAAGGCCATCGACTGCATCGCGGACACCAAGCAGGTCGCGCCCGACAAGCCCTTCTTCCTCTACTTCGCGACGGGCGCCATGCACGCGCCCCATCACGTGCCGAAGGAGTGGGCGGACCGCTACAAGGGCCAGTTCGACGACGGCTGGGACGCGTACCGGCAGAAGGTGTTCCAGAAGCAGCTGGAGCTGGGCGTGTTGCCGAAGGGCACGCAGCTGTCCCGCCATGACCCCGACGTGCAGGACTGGGAAGCGCTGCCTCCGGAGGAGAAGCGCCTCTACGCCCGCATGATGGAGGTGTTCGCGGGCTTCCTGGAGCACACGGACCACCACATCGGGCGGCTGCTGAAGTTCCTGGAGGACACGGGACAGTTGGACAACACGCTCATCATGGTGCTGTCCGACAATGGCGCCAGCGCCGAGGGTGGGCCGCACGGCTCGGTCAACGAGCTGAAGTTCTTCAACAACACGCCGGAGTCGCTGGAGCAGAACATGGCGGCCATCGACGAGCTGGGCGGGCCGAAGTACTTCAACCACTACCCGTGGGGCTGGGCCTGGGCGGGGGACACGCCGTTCCGCCGCTGGAAGCGGGAGGTGTACCGGGGCGGCACCACGGACCCGTTCCTCGTCCACTGGCCCAAGGGCATCCAGGCGAAGGGCGAGGTGCGCGCGCAGTACGCGCATGCCATCGACATGGTGCCCACGGTGCTGGACTGTCTGGGGCTGGAGCCGCTGGCTGAAATCCGGGGCGTCACCCAATCCCCCCTCGAAGGCGTCAGCTTCAAACACACGTTCAACGACGCGAACGCGGAGAGCCACCACCACACCCAGTACTTCGAGATGTTCAGCAACCGCGCGCTCTACCACGACGGCTGGCGCGCGGTGTGCCCGTTCCCCGGGCCGTCCTTCACGGAAGCCGGGGAGGGCTTCGGCGAATCGACGCTCACCGAGGACCGGCTGCGCGAGCTGGATGCGCAGGGCTGGGAGCTGTACCGCGTCTCCGAGGACGCCTCCGAGACGAAGAACGTGGCGCAGGAGCACCGGGGCAAGCTCATCGAGATGATCGCCCTCTGGTACGCGGAGGCGGGGCGCTACCAGGTGCTGCCGCTCGCGTCGCCGACGCGCGCCGTGTTCGCGCAGGAGCGGCCGCAGATCACCCAGGACCGCAAGCGCTACGTGTACCGCCCGCGCACCTCACCCACGCCGGAGAACGCGGCCGTTCACGTGCTCAACCGCCCCCACACCATCACCGCCGAGGTGGACCTGAGCGGCGAGGCGGAAGGGGTGCTGCTGTGCCATGGCGGCCTCACCGGCGGCTACACCTTCTTCGTCCAGGACGGGAAGCTGCACTACGTCTACAACTTCGTCGGCGAACAGGAGTTCCACATCGAGTCGGCGGTGGACGTGCCGCTGGGGCGCTCGGAGTTGAAGTTCTCCTTCGAGCCCACCGGCAAGCCCGACCTGAAGGCGGGGCGGGGCGCGCCAGGACGGGGCCGGCTCTACATCAACGACGACCTGGTGGCCCAGAGCGACATCTCCGCCACCATGCCGCTCATCCTCAGTCTGGGAGAGGGGCTGACGTGCGGCCGGGATGAGAGTTCCTCCGTGAGCAAGCTCTACGCCGCGCCCTTTGAATTCACCGGCACGCTCTTCCAGGTGACGGTGGACGTCTCCGGCAAGCACCTCCGCGACGCGAAGTCGGAGCAGAAGGTGGCGATGGCGAAGCAGTGAGGCCTTGAAGCCGTGACAGCGAACGACAGGCCCGGACGGGAGGGGGAACGCCCGTCCGGGCCTCGAAACGAGGGTGACTACTTCACGCCGACGGCGGTCCAGGCGTCCTGGACCTTCTTCACTTCGACGGAGTCCTTGCCGTACAGGTCGGTGGCGGACTTCACGGTGGCGGCGCGGGCCTCGGAGAAGTTCGTCTGCGGCGTCATGTACGTGGTGAGGGCGCGGCCGAAGATCTTCAGGCTCTTCTCCATGCCGATGCCGTCCTTCACTTCCAGGCCGGACGTCTTGTTCTTGCCGCCTTCGGTCAGCAGGTAGAAGGCGTTGTTGGCGATGCCGCTGGAGCCGTGGACTTCCGTCATCTTCGGGAAGTTCTTGTAGTTGTCGATGGAGTACCCGTCCGACGTCGGGTCGTTCATGTAGCGGAGGGCGTCCGTGTTGTCGCCGTTCTTGGGCGTCCACGCGTCCTCGCCCACGGCCCAGTCGGACTTCACCGCGCTGTTCTTCTGGCTGGCGTACCACTCCACGCCCGCGCCCATGATGTCGCTGAAGGACTCATTGAGGCCGCCGGACTCGCCCTCGTACTCCAGGCCCGCGGTGCGCTCGGTGAGGCCGTGGCTGATTTCGTGGCCGGCGATGTCCAGCGTGGTGAGCGGGCCGGAGTCCTTCCCGTCGCCGTCGCCGTAGCTCATCTTCTCGCCGTCCCAGAACGCGTTCACCAGGTTCACGTCGGTGTGCACGTAGGAGACGAGCTTCTCACCCTTGCCGTCGATGGAGTCGCGGCCGAGGATGTCCTTGTAGAAGTCGTACGTCATCTCCGCGCCGTAGTGCGCGTCCACGGCGGTGGCGGCGCGCGCGGGGTCGGTCTTCTCGCCCCAGACGTCGTTCTTGTCGGTGAAGGCCGTGGTGCCCGACGCGTTCTCCTGGTTCTTCGCGTCGTACGTCACGATGCCCTTGCCGCGCGTCTTGTCCTCCAGGGAGAACGTGCCGTCCTTGTTCTTCGTCGTGGAGAGGTCCACCTTGCCGCTGTACATCGTCGTGTCGTCCACGACGCCCGTGCCCCGGCCCTTGTCACCGGTGGTGGGCGCGGGCGTCTTCGACGGCGCCGAGCTGCCGCCCGCGCGGGTGGCGCCCGGGCGCTCCGCGTGGCTGATGGTGTTGAACTGCTTGATGGACTCGCCGGTGTTCGCGTCGATGAAGTAGTTCATCGAGCGGGGCTCCTTGCCGTTGCCCACCGACGTGTCCGTCAGCGTCACGTGGAAGGCCGCGCGGTACTGGCCGTCCTTGCCCTTCACGATTTCGCGCTCCACGGTGGGCTGGCGCGTCGTGGTGCCGTTGAAGTCCTTCTGCGCCGTCGCCAGCGCGTCCTTCGCGGTCAGCTTCGTGGGCGCCTTGCCCAGGCCCACCGGGATTTCGGACACGTTGCCCGTGAGGCTGTCGAACTGGCCCTTCGCGTCCAGGTGGCCGATGACCTGCTCACCGGAGACCTTCACGCCCTCGTGCATGCGGTCCAGGCGCACGTGCGTCATGCCCAGCTGGTCGCGCTCCACGGACCGGGGAGAGAACGACGCGCCGCCGGTGATGCCGGACAGCTGCGGGTTCTTCTGGTTCACGTACGACACCGTCTGCTGCACGGCCTGCTGCGCCTGGGGGCTGCTCAGGTCCACCGGACCCGGCGTCACCTTCGTGCCCACGCCGTTGAGCGCCACCGCCGCCTTCGCCTTGCTGGGCGCGCCCGCGCTGAAGCTGGACTGGGAGCTCATGCCCACCGGGCCCGTGGGCTTCGCGACGGTGTTCGTCGCCTTCGTGTCCGTGCGCTGGGAGGGGATGACGGCGGGCTTCGAGAGGTCGGTGCGAAGAGCCATGGTGGTTTTCTCGGGGGGAAGAAGACTTACAAATTGATTCTCGTGTCAGCCGCCCGAAGGTTGCGTGTGGGCTGAATCCTGACAAGGGGATTTGCTGCTTAAGTCTATGATTTTATTGGTGAAGTATTCGTCCTACATTGCCCGCAAAAGAACCTTCCGACCGGTAGGGAGGTGACCCGCGGGGCTGTATTTCGGTTCATTTTCGAGCGCTTCCTGGCCCGCCGTCCACCCACCCCCAGTGGCTGGAAGCTTGACCGCCCGCTCCCTTTATGGGTATTGAAATTGATAGTGATTATCAACTTCAACTTGGCTCGAGCCAACAGGTAGGACGGAGGACACGCCGTGGCACGTGAACTGGGACCGCGAGGGAAGATGTGTCGGCGGTTGGGCATCCCCCTGTCGCGCATCAGCGCGAAGGACCCCGACAAGGACCCGGTGTTGCGGCGGCCGTATCCGCCCGGGCAGCACGGCGCGACGGCGCGCACGTCGGTGAGCGACTTCGCGCAGCGGCTGCGGGAGAAGCAGAAGCTGAAGCTGCACTACGGCCTGCTGGAGAAGCAGTGCCGCAGCGCCTTCCTGGAAGCGCGCCGGTCGCCGGGCAACACCGGCAAGGTGCTGATGCAGTTGTTGGAGAGCCGGCTGGACGCGCTGGTGCTGCGCGCGGGCCTGGCGACGAGCATCCGGCAGGCGCGGCAGTTCGTGCGCCACGGCTACTTCCAGGTGGACGGCCGCAAGGCGGACATCCCCAGCATCCGGCTCAAGCCGGGCAACGAGGTGCGCTTCCATCCCGCGCACCTGAAGCTGACGGCGGTGCAGGACGCCTTTGGCCGGATGAAGTCCCGGCAGGTGCCTGCCTACGTGCAGGTGCTGGGCGCGGGGGAGGGCATGCGCTTCGTGCGCCTGCCGGAGCGTGAGGAGATCCCCGTGGATGTGAACGAGCCGTTCATCGTCGAGTACTACGCCCAGCGCAGCTGAAGCACCGGCGCGCCTCCGCCCGCCCGCGAGGCATGCGGGCAGGCAGGGGCGGCCCGACGCGCCCGCGCATCCCATCTTCCCCAAGGACCTCTTCCAGGGAGGAGCGGGCAGGATGCGCGGGGACGGGGGCGAGGCGACGGAAGGGTGGGTGGCACCGCGCGGGCGTTCGGCCCGGGGACACCTGCCCCGTCATGTCGCCGGCCTCTTCCGCTTCCAGCCGGGCCGGCCCGCGGTGGCGGCGGGGCTGCGCACGGGGCTGGCGTTGGGCGTCCCGCTGCTGGTGTCCGCGCTCCTGCAGATGCCGCAGGCGTCGTGGGCGGGCATGGCGGGGCTGTTCGTGGCGCTGGTGGACAAGGGCGGGCCGTACCGCACGCGGGCCCGGGCCATGGGCGCGATGACGGTGCTGGGCGCGCTGGTGGGGTTCATCATCGCGCTGCCCAGTCCCCTCTGGGTGGATGTGGGGCTGACGTTCTTCTGGGTGACGGCGTGCGGCTTCGCGCGCTGCTACGGGGACACGCCAGGCATCCTGGGGATGCTGCTGGCGAACCTGTTCGTGGTGTCGCTGGCGCTGCCCGTGCACAGTCCGAAGGCGGTGCTGCTGCAGGCGGTGTTCTTCGTGGCGGGCGGCCTGTGGTCCATGTTCCTGGCGCTGGTGCTGTGGCCGCTCAGGCCCTACCGCCCGGCGCGGCTCGCCATCGCCAACTGCTACGAGGAGCTGGCGAGCGTCGCGGAGGCGGTGGCGGTCTGGCCGTTGGAAGGGCCGTCCCGGGTGGGGACGTGGGATGCGGTGCAGCGGGCCGCGCGCGTGCGGCAGTCGCTGGAGACGGCGCGCGCCACGTTGGGCGCCACGCGCCAGGGGCGGCAGGAGGAGAGCGGACGCGGCGAGCACCTGCTGGTGCTGCTGGAGGACGCGGACGCAATGTCGCTGCTGCTCACCGCGATGTCGGAGTCGCTGGACGAGGCGCCGCGCGAAGGGGCCTGCCGCCAGGCACGCCAGGAGGCACAGCGCGCGTTGCGCTCGCTGGCGGTGGACCTGCGGGGCGTGGCGGGAGCGCTGGTGCGGGGCACCGTGCCGGTGCCGGCCTCATGGGACGTGGAGGCGGTGACGCGCGTGCTCCAGGCGGACGGGGGACTGCCGGAGCCGGCGCGCTCCCAGTACGCGCACCTCGCGGGCCTGCTGGGGCGCGTGCGCGAACACAGCGCCGTGGCGGTGGACGTGGCCTCCCGGCTGGAGCGCGGCGGGCCCCTGCCGGAGCGCGACACGAAGCCCTTCTCCATGGACCCGGGCCAGTCGCGCGCATGGTGGGCGGTGCTGGGCGACCACCTGACGCCGGAGTCCGTCGTCTTCCGGCACGCGCTGCGGCTGGGTCTCACCGCCACGGTGGCGACGGCGCTGGCGGAAGGGCTGGGGCTCAATCACTGGTACTGGGTGACCATCACCGTCATCGTCGTGCTGCAGCCCTACGCGGGCCTCACGACGGAGAAGGGGCTGCAACGCGTGGCGGGGACGCTGCTGGGCAGCGTGCTGGCGATGGGGCTGGTGCACGTGCTGCCGGAGCGGTGGATGATGCTCGCGATCATCGTGGTGCTCATCTGCGTGTCGGTGAGCGTGCGGCCGCTGAACTTCACCGTCTTCCAGGTGCTGCTGGCGCCCGCGCTGGTGCTGCTCGCCGAAATCCAGACGGGGGACTGGCAGCTCGCGGGGGTGCGCATCCTCAACACGTTGCTGGGGGGCGCATTGGCGCTGCTGGGCATCCGCCTGTTGTGGCCGAGTCCCGAACACGCGCGCTTCCCGGAGGAGGTGGCCTCCGTGCTGCGGGCGGATCGGGACTACTTCCGGGAGGTGGCGCGCACGCCGGTGCCGAAGGAGTCGGACCTGCGCGAGGCGCGGCGCAAGGTGGGCGTGGCGCTCTTGTCGGCGGAGGCGTCGTTCCAGCGCCTGCTCGGCGAGTGGAAGGGCCCCGCGAAGGAGCTGGAGCCCGGCATGGCGCTCATCACCTTCGCGAGGCGCCTCACGGCGGCGGTGACGGCGCTGGCGGCGAGCCGGGCCTGGCACCCGACGTCGGACCTGGGGCCGGTGATGCGCTACGTGTCGGACGCGCTGGAGGAGCTGGCCTCGGCGCTGGTGGCCCGCCGCGCGCCGGGTGGGCTCAAGCGCGAGGCGCCTCCCGTGGAAGGCGCGGACGCACTGGAGCGCACGCAGGTGTCACGGCTGGTGCGGCAGTTGGGTGTGCTCCACCACGCGGTGGAGCGCATGCCGCCAGCCCTGCGTGCGGCGGAGGCCGACGTCAGACCCGTTCCAGCTTGATGAGCAGCCGGCGCAGGTCCTCGTTGACGCGCACGAAGTTCGTGTTGCCCTTCTCGTCCTCCAGTTGCTTGCGCAGGGCGGGCAGCGACGCCTCGCGCAGCTTCTTCGCGGCGGCGGGCTCATCCGTCAGCCAGTCCACCGCCTGGATGACCGTGGCGCGCGCCTCGGTGTTCTTCTCGGTGAGCCGCGTGGCCAGCGTCGGGCCCTGGTCCGCCGCGCCCGAGCGGCCCAGCTCCAGCGCCGCGCGCTCCAGCATCACCGCGTCCGCCTTGGGCAGCCGCTGCGACCAGCAGCCCGCGTTGCCGGTACAGGCCTGCGCCGCCTCCAGCACCGCGCCATGGCCCAGGATGAGGTCCGCGCGCTTCTTGCCCAGCGCCGCCGCGTCCTCGCAGCCTTCCTCGCCCGTCACCTTGCAGTCGGACGCCGTCCGCGCGGGCTCCGCGGCGGCCAGCTTCGCCAGCATCGGCTGTTCACGCGCATCCCCGATGAGCGCGATGCCCTTCAGCGCCACCTCCCGCGCGTACCAGTCCGGGCTGCCCGCCGCCTTCTCCAGCGCGGGGAGCGCGTCGCGGCTGCCCACCAGTGACAGCGCCCGCACATAGACATCCCGCACCGTGGGGTCCGGCTCCGAGACGAGCACCGAGAGCGGCTTCACCGCCTCCGGCGCGCGCATCCGTCCGAGCGAATCCGCCGCCTGCATCCGCACCAGCGCTTGAATCTGCGGATCCGAGTGCGTGAACGACAACTGCTTCACCAGCGGCGCCACCGCGCGCTTCTCCCGCAAATCTCCCAGCACCTGCGCGACCTTCATCGGGTAGCTGGCCGGGTTGACGCCCTGGGCCTTGGCCCACGTGAGCAGCTCCGCGTCCTTGCCCTCCAGCGCCGGCAGGAGCGCATCCGCAGCGGGCGCGCCCATCTGGTACAGCGCGAAGCTGCTCTCCACGTAGAAGGACACGCCCCGGCGCTCCTTCGTCAGCGTGCGCAAGAGCGCGGGGATGGCGCGCGGGTCGCCAATCTGCCCCAGCGCCTCGATGGCCTTCTTGTTGAGGAAGGGCTCCGCGGCCTCGTCCGTCGCCATCGCGATGAGCGAATCCACCGCCGGCTTCGCCTTCAGCGCGCCCAGCACCTGCACGGCCTCGATGCGCGTGTAGTTGTCCTTGTTGCGCAAGAGCGGCACCAGCGACGGCACCGCGCGCGCATCCCCAATCTTGCCCAGCGCGCCGACGATGGCCTTGTTCACCTGCTGCTCGGACGAATCGCTGGCGGACGGATCAATGGCCGCCGTCAGCGGCTCCAGCGAGGACGGGTGGTGCAGATCCCCCAGCGTCCGCGCCACCGCCGCCTTCACCTCCGGCTTGCGCTCCGACGCCAGCCGCGCGTGGAGGAAGGGCAGGAAGGCTTCGTTCACGTTGCCGGATGTGCGCATCGACTCAATGACTCGCACGCGGTCATCCGGGCGTTTGGCCCCCTCCAGGCTGGACTGCCAGTACTCCGGCGTTTTCGGGTCCTGCTTCGTGCAGCCTCCAAACGTCAGGCAGGACACCGTCAGGGACAGGGCGACGAATGAGCGGGACATGGGCATGGGGCTCCTTTGCGTCCAAAAGTCTGCGCTGCCGTCGGGTGTAGACCTGACGTGTCGAAGGACGCAAACCTCCCCCGACTCCTGGGGTACGCTGGTCAACGACATGGCCCTCGCTGAAGACAGTCGTAACGCGTCGCGTCCGAACATCCTGCGCCGGACGTACCTGCTCGACCGGGCGTTCCAGCTCAAATACATCCTGCTGCTCACGGGGATGGGGGCGGGGAGCATGCTGCTGTTCGGCGTGCTCGCCAACCAGGCCCTGGGGATGTCCGCCGACGGCGGGCTCTCAGGCGAGGAGACGCTCTGGTGGCTCACCGGCATGGGCACCGTGGGCATGGGCATCGCCCTGGGCCTGTTCGGCCTGCTCTTCACGCACCGTGTGGCGGGACCCGTCCACGTGATGAGCCTCTACGTCGCGGCGCTCGCGGCCGGCCGCTATCCGCGCCTGCGTCCCCTGCGGCGCAAGGATGAGCTGAGAGCCTTCTTCGGGCGCTTCAGCGAGGCGGTGGACCGCATCCGCCAGCGCGAGGCCGACGAGGCCCTGGCGCTGGAGCAGGCGCTGTCGGTGCTCAAGGACCTGGGCACCACGCCCGAGGCGCGCGAGGCCCTGGCCACGCTGGAGTCCCTGCGCGCCCGCAAGCGGCAGGCGGTGGACACGTCCGCGCCGCCCGCCACCTTCAAGTCCGTGGCCTGAGCGCCACCGCATCCATCTTCCCAAGGGATTCCCTTCACAATGAGCCGACCCCGCATCGTCTTCATGGGCACGCCCGAGTTCGCCGTGGCCTCGCTGGAGGCCTGCTTCGACGTGGGCGACGTCGTGGCCGTCGTCACCCAGCCGGACAAGCCCAAGGGCCGCAGCGGCGCCCCCATCGCGTCGCCCGTGAAGGAGCGCGCGCTGGAGAGGGGCCTCCCGGTGCTCCAGCCGCAGAAGCTGCGCACGCCACCCTTCGTGGACGAGCTGCGCCAGTACGCGCCCGACGTCTGCGTGGTGACGGCCTACGGGAAGATATTGCCCAAGGACCTGCTGGCCCTTCCGGTGAAGGGCTGCGTCAACGTGCATGGGTCGCTCCTGCCGCGCTTCCGGGGCGCCGCGCCCATCCAGTGGGCCATCGCGCACGGCGACACGGAGACGGGCGTCACGCTGATGGTGATGGACGAAGGCCTGGACACGGGCCCCATGCTGGCGACGAAGCGGCTGCCCATCGCCCCGGACGAAACGAGCGCCACGCTGTACCCGAAGCTGGCCGCACTGGGCGGAGAGCTGCTCCGCGAATCTCTTCCACGCTACCTGAGCGGGGAATTGACGCCCACGCCCCAGCCGTCCGAGGGCATGGTGCTGGCGCCCATCATCGACAAGGAGGACGCGAAGCTGGACTTCGCGAAGTCCGCGGTGGAGTTGGACCGGCGCCTGCGGGCCTTCACGCCGTGGCCCGGCGCGTACACGCTGCTGTCAGGCAAGGTCTTCAAGGTGCACCGCATGCGGCCCGCCTCGGGAAAGGGTGAGCCCGGCGCGGTGTTGTCCGCGGGGCCGGACGGCATCGAGGTGGCGTGTGGCGAGGGCTCGCTCGTCTTCCTGGACGTCCAGCCAGAGGGCAAGCGGGTGATGCGCGCGGCGGATTTCCTCTCCGGCCACAAACTGCAGCCGGGCAGTCAGCCGTTCTCGTCGTGAGCGCGCCCCCGAGCGCCGCATGGAATCATCGAAGCCGAGGGAGTCTCCATCGATGGGCATGAAGCTGCTGGTGTTGCACGGACCGAATCTCAACCTCCTGGGCGAGCGCGAGGACCTCGCGGGGGGCAGCCTGGCGGACCTCGACGCGGCGCTGCGCGAGAAGGCGAAGGCGCTGGGCCTGGAGCTGAAGATCGTCCAGTCCAACCACGAGGGCGTCCTCATCGACACGCTGCACGCCGAGCGCAAGCACGTGGAGGGCATCGTCATCAACCCGGCGGGCTACTTCACGTCCTACGCGCTGAAGGAGGCGCTGGAGGCGGTGGGCCTGCCCGCCATCGAGGTGCTGCTCAAGCCCCCCGCCCGCGAGTCCATCGTCGCCGAGGCGTGCGCGATGCAGGTGCTGGGCCTGCACGGCTTCGACCCCTACCTCCAGGCGCTGGAGACCTTCGCGAGCGGCATCTTCAACCCCGCCATCCCGGGCCCCGTGAAGACGCTGGGCCGCCGCAAGGGCAAGGGCGCGCAGGCGGAGGGCACGTCCCGCCCGACGCCCAAGCTGGTGGGCCGGGTGCACCCGCTCAAGGGCGGCACGTCGGACCCCACGCCGCTGGCGGCTCCCGCGCGCTCGCTGGCGCGCACGGTGGAGGCGGGCGGGCACCTGAAGACGCTGGGCCGCAAGTCCACGACGTCCTCCGACGCGAAGACAGAGGGCAGGGCGGGCAAGACGCTGGGCCGCGCGGTGAAGGCGGGGGCCACGCCCGCGTCGGACCTGCTCACCCGGGCGCTCGTGCGCCAGAAGATCGCGGACCGGCTGGCCGGAAGACTGAGTGATGCGGAGCTGGCCACCTGGGCACGCGCGAAGTATCAGCAGGTCCAGCGTGGCGAACCCGCGGAGAGTGGCCACCGCGACCTCCTGGAGGACAGTCTCCAGAGCCTCACCCTGTCCCATCTGCCCGCGACGCGGATGTCGGACGAGCAACTGGTGGATTTGATGACCCGGCTGGAAGAAGGATGAACGCCCGTACCCTCGCCATCAACATCCTCGCGCGCGTGCGCGCCACGGACGCCTACCTCAACGTCGTGCTGGACACGGCGCTGTCGGAACACCCGCCCAAGGACCCCCGCGACGCGTCGCTCGTCACGGAGCTGACCTACGGGGCCACCCGGCGGCAGATGGCGCTGGACTACGCCATCACCCGCTTCGCGGACCGCAAGCTGGACGCGCTGGAGGACAAGGTGCTGGCCGCGCTGCGCGTCGGCGCCTACCAGCTCTTCCACACCCGCGTGCCCGCGCGGGCCGCCGTGGCGGAGACGGTGCAGGCCCTCAAGGACGTGGGCCTCGCGCGCGCGGCGGGCTTCACCAACGCCATCCTGCGCAAGCTGTCGGAGCTGCCCTCCCCGCCGCTGCCGTCCCAGAAGGACCCGGTGGAGTACCTGTCCGTGCGCGAAAGCCATCCGCGCTGGCTGGTGGAGCGGTGGATCCGCCAGTTCGGCCGCGAGCGCGCCGAGGCCATGCTGGTGGCCAACAACCTGCCGCCCGCGGTGGTGGTGCGCGCCAACACGTCCAAGGTGACGCGCGACGCGCTGCTCGCCCAGCTGAAGGAAGTGGGCGTGGACGCGCGCCCCACGGAGTCCTCGCCGGTGGGCATCATCCTGCCGCCCGTGGGCCGGGTGGAGGACCTGTACGGCTACGCCGAAGGGCTGTGGCAGGTGCAGGACGAGGCCGCGCAGCTCGTGGGCGTCTACGGCCAGATTCCGGAGTCCGCGCGCGTGCTGGACGCGTGCGCCGCGCCGGGCGGCAAGGCCTGCCATCAGGCGGAGACGCACGACGTGGTGGCGGTGGACCTGCACGCCAACAAGCTGCGCAAGATTGACGCGGAGGCCCAGCGGCTGGGGCTGTCCGGCCGGCTGAAGGCCTTCGCGCACGACGCCGCGGAGCCGTTCCCGGAGGCCTGGGGCGAATTCCACGCGGTGGTGGTGGACGCGCCCTGTTCAGGCCTGGGCACGCTGCGCCGGCACCCGGAGTTGCGCTACCGCCGCAAGGAGGAGGACGTGTCCCGGCTGGCCACGCTCCAGCGGCGCATCCTGGAGAACTGCCAGGAAGCGGTGCCGCCCGGGGGCCTGCTGGTGTACGCGGTGTGCACGCCGGAGCCGCAGGAGGGGCAGGACCAGGTGGACATGTTCCTGCGCAGCCACCCGGAGTGGACGGCGGAGCCGCCCGTGCTGCCCGGCCTCAAGCTGCCGCTGGCCCAGGCGTGGCTGCGCACGCTGCCCGGACCGGAGGGCTACGACGGCTTCTTCGCCGCCCGGCTGCGCAAGATGTACTGAGCGCGCGCCGGGCGGGGGCCTTCAACGCCTGCGTCAGTCGTCGTGCGGAATCAGGGCGGCCTGCTTGAAGGCCTCCAGCACGGCGGCGGACGCGCGGTCCAGGTACTTGCCCTTGCGGATGAGCAGACCGATGGGGCGCGACACCGGCCCCTCGGCGAAGGGCTTCGCGACCAGCGAGGAGGCCTTGATCTCCGCGTGGGCCGTGGCGAGCGGGAGGATGGCCACGCCCAGGCCCATCTCCACCGCGCGCTTGATGGTCTCCACGTTGTCCATCTCCATCACCGGATTGATGTCGATGTTCTTCTCGCGGAACAGGCGGTCCAACGCCTTGCGCGTGGGCGCCTCGCGGTCGAAGGCGATGAAGGGCACGCCCGACAGCGCCGTGACGCTCACCTTCGTCTTCGTGGCGAACGGGTGGTTGGGCGCGCACACCACCGCCAGCTTGTCGTCGCGGAACGGGAGGATGTCCACGCCCGCGCGCGGCTGCGGATAGGCCACGATGCCAATCTCCGCCGCGCCCAGGATGACGTCGTCGTAGACCTGATCATTGCGCCGGTAGTTCAGGCGCATGTTGACCTTGGGGTGCGTCTTCAACAGCTGCTTCTGCACCGCGTTCAGTTCGTGCAGGCCCACCGAGTAGATGGTGGACACCGTGGTCGCGCCCGCGACCTCCGTGGCCTGCTCGCGGATCTCCTGCTCCACCTCCGCGAAGCGCGCCAATATCTCCTTGCAGCCCCGGAACAGCCGCTCGCCCGCGGGCGTGGGCGTCACCTGACGCGCACTGCGCGAGAGCAGCTTCTGCTCGTACCGGTTCTCCAGCGCGCGAATCTGCTGGCTCACCGCCGACTGCGTCACGTGATTGAGCTGCGCCGCGCGCGAGAACGAGCCCGTCTCGACCACGTCACAGAACATCTTCAATGATTCGAGCTGCATGAGGCCGTCTCCTACCCCCAAACCTAATGGCTGGGCCAGTAGTAATTAGGAGGTCTACCCAGTGTGCGAAAATGACCTGAAGGCAAAAAGTGCCTGCCTGCTTGTGCATCGCGGCAAGGCGGTCCGGGTGAAGGCTCTCAACGTCTCAAGCGCTGGAGTCATCGGACCCTGGAGGTGGCGCGCCGCCGCCCGGAGCCGGGGGGGCGGGCGGACGGGGGCGGGGGAGGGCGAAGAGGG
>NZ_RAWD01000212.1:0-17149 GCF_003612065.1 Corallococcus sp. CA047B | reverse complement strand
GGCTCTGGGGGAGGACACCTTCGGGGGCGGCTTGGGACGAAGCAGGGCGCATGGTGGGCAGAGGCCCATCCTCGCACCCGGCCCCGCGTGAACGCCAATCACGCCCCCGGGTGGCAGGTTCCGGGGGCGTGGGGTGGCTCAGAAGCGGGCCTGGAGCAGCAGGTTGAAGCCCAGCGCATCCGGGTCCGCGAAGACGGGTTGGCCCACGCCGGTGACGTCGTCCTCGAAGGTGGTCCGGTTGGGGTCCCTCACGTAGGAGACCTCCGCCAGGACTCCGGCCACGGAGCCCAGGTCCCAGCGGGCGGTGGCCTTCAGCGTCAGCACCGCGCGCCGGTCCTCGCCGTCCGGGAGGATGGAGAGCTGGTTGGGCCCCTGGAGCACGATGTGCCGCGCCGTCGCGCCGGGGACGAACGACAGGGGCCTCTGGAACGTCGCCGGGAGGGCGACGCGCACGAGCAGGCCCGGCGTCAGCCCCCAGTCCGCGAAGTGGTAGTCGCCGCTCAGCGTGCCGGACACCTCCGCGCGCGGATCCGCGTCCCGCCCGAAGGCCTGGTGGTTCGGAAACCCGGGGACGTCCACCTGGATGAAGGAGGCGGTCCGGAGGAAGGCCAGCGCGTGGAGCCGGAAGAAGCCCTGCTTCAGCCGCGCGTCCAGCGCCGCCGCCTGTCCCAGCTCCGAGCGCATCTGCGCGAACTCATCCACGTCCTGGAGCCGCTGCGACACGAGGCTGCCTTCCAGCGACACCGACGCGGCGAAGTCACCCGGGTAGGTCTCGGGCAGGAAGAACCGCTCGAAGAAGGTCGGGTCGCCGCTGTAGAGCGACAGGTCCACGTTGTTCCCGATGGGCGCGCCCCGGTGCCACGCCGCCGCCAGGGAGGCCCCGTACACCGGGATGGACTCCTCGATGCCCTGGTTCGCGAGGCCCGGCACCACGCCCCGGTTCAGGTGGGTGACCTTCAGGGCCAGACCCAGCTCGGGGGTGACCTCCAGGGCGCCGCCCGCGAGCAGGGCGTAGCGGGTCTCCTGGGTCAGCTTCAGGTCGTTCAAGACGGAGGCGGCCTTGGTGGCCGCGAAGACGCTCCACTGCCGGCGCGACAGCCGCAGCTCCAGCGCGGGCTCATTCCCGTCGCGGCGGGGGAAGGACTGCCGCTCCCAGGTGACGGGGTACGAAAAGCCCATGTAGACGCGGGTGGCGCTCAGCGGAAAGACACTCAGGGCCAGCCCTTCGCGCGACTCCCAGGTGGACGGCCGGTAGCGCAGACGGATGGCGCTGCCGTTGTCGCGGAAGGCCACGCCCTGGTTGTTGCCGCCCGTGGAGAAGAACATCGACAGCGCGGCTTCGGCGCGCAGGCCCGACGCCAGCTCGGGCGTGCGGACATCCAACGCCGCGTGGAGGTAGGTGAGCAGCGTGCTGTCCTCGACGGCCGCCTGGCTCGCGACAAAGGACAGACGGGCTTGGACGGGTGCTTCCACCGGGGCGGGTTCGGAAGCCTGTCCCAGGCAGAGCAGCAGCGGGAGTGTCAGGAAGGGATGGGCCATGAGCGCCGCCGCATCTAGCACGTCTGGCTTCCCTGGCTCCTGGTGGACTCAGGAGGGCCGCTTGATGCGCACGGTCTCCGAGGGCTCTTCCACGGGCGGTGTGAGCACTTCCGTCGGCGTGGCGGACTCCACGGTCGCGATGGGCTCCTCGACCCTGGGGCGCGGCGTGCTCTTGAGGAGCGCCTCGACCTCCGTGGGGGTGGGGTCGCCCAGCTCCACCAGGGCCTGTTCGCGCAGCCAGCGCTCCGAGAAGTGGTCGCGCAGCCATCCGGCGAGGTCCACCGCGGGCAGCACCTGTCGCGCGGGTTCGAGGGCCAGGTGGAAGGCCTTCGCGTCCGCGAAGCGCAGCTCCGGCCGAGGCTGGAGCGCGGTCTCGAGCACGCCGCGCAGCACGCGCGACGCGATGGGGGACTCGGGGCGCTCCAGGCCGGGAAGCTGGCTGGCGGTGGGGGCGACGTGGGGCATCGTGCGCGAGAGCAGCTCGTAGAGGACGCACCCGAGCGCGAAGAGGTCTCCGGAGGGGGTCGCCTCCTCGCCCTCGACGCGCTCGGGGGGCATGTACGCCAGCTTCCCGATGATGCCGCCTTCCTGCGTGAGCCGGCCCTCGACGGGCACGATGGCCGTCCCGGAGATGGGCTCGGGGAGGGCATCCGCGCCCTGCGCGATGCCGAAGTCGACGACCTTCACCACGCCGTCGAAGGAGACGACCAGGTTGTCCGTGCTGATGTCCCGGTGCGTGACGCCCCGCTCGTGCGCATAGGCGAGCCCGCGCAGCGCCTGCTGGCCGATTTCAACGATGACCTCCAGCGGCAGCGGGCCGCTCTTGCGAGCGCGCTTGACGAGCTCGAACACGTTCACGCCGCTCAGGTACTCCATGACGATGAACCACGCGCCGTCCAACTGCCCCAGGTCATGCACGGAGACGATGTTGGGGTGATGCAGGCGCGCGGCGGTGCGTGCCTCGCCGATGAAGCGGTGGACGCGGACCTCGGCGTCCTCGGCGTCGCCGCCGTCCAGCATCCGCTTGAGGACGACCAGCCGGTGGAAGCCCGCGCGGCCGGTGCGCACCGCGAGCCACACCTCGCCCATGCCCCCGCGTCCCAGGCGCACGAGCCGGCGGTAGCGGTGGATGCCGGTGCCCAGGTCCGCGCCCCGCAGCGAGCGCGCCGTGAGGATCGCGAGCGCGGTGGAGGACAGCAGCAGGAACGGCAGTCCGACGAGCGCGAACAGGTGCAGGCCGTCGCTCCAGCCCAGGTCGACGGCGAGCTCGCGGCCCAGGAGCGCCAGTGCGCAGAGCGACGCGACGAGCACGGCCACCGCCATCGCGCCCCGGCGCTTCAACAGCCGGGCGGCTTCCACGGCCCACGTCCCGCCCACGACCACCGCGAGCAGCCAGAACAGCGGCAGGCCCAGGCCCGCGGTCGCGCGCGCCAACTGCTCGGACGTCAGTCCGGTGGCGGAGGGCGTGCGAAGGGAGAGGACGGTGTCGAGCACCCGCACTGCTCCGAGCGCGACGGTCACGCCCAGCATCACGCGCCGCCAGCGGGTGAGCGGCAGGTCCAGCAGCGACCACAGGACGCGCAGCAGGGTGTAGGGCAGGGGGATGGACGTGAGCGCGCCCAACAGCAGCCACGGGCGCGTGTCGTCCACCATCGCGCTGGCCTCGCTGCTGGCCACGCCCACGGAGAAGCTGATGGCCGCGAAGCCGAGGAAGCTGGACGCGAGCCACAGCTGCACGCGCTGGCTCCTCACCGCGGCCCAGGTCGCGAAGTGCACCAGCGCCAGCACCACGAACGCGCCCGTGAGCGCCAGGTGCAGCATCGTGTAGGAGGTCACGGCGCTGAAGCCTAGTAAACCGGGAACTCCGTAGCGAATAGACCTCCTGTGAATGACAGGATCCGTGCAGACCGGGCTCAGGCTTGCACGCCTGTTGGCGGCGCCTCACCTTGAGGGTTGGCAGGCAAAGGGAGACCCCATGGATCCGTCACGCGAAGTGGGAGAGGCCACCCGGGAGGGTGTGGAGCAGGGGAGCGGGGAGGCGGCTCCCAGGCTGGGGCCCGAGCACCAGCGGCTGGAGGTCTTCATCGGAGGGTGGACGGCGGAAGGTGTGCTGGGTGAGGCGGCCGGGCCGCAAGCGCGTGTGAAGGCCACGGCGGTGGACCGGTACGAATGGCTTCCCGGGGGCTTCTTCCTGAGCTGTCGCGGGGTGATGCGCTTCGCGGGCGAGAGCCTGGAGAGCACGCGCATCATCGGCTTCGACCCGGAGCGTCAGCGCTACCGCATGCACCTGTTCGACAACCACGGCTATGCGCGGGTCTACGAGGGCGGGGAGCGGGACGGCGTCTGGACCTTCGCCGGAGCGCACGAGCGCGTGACGATGTCCTTCGAGGATGGCAACCAGCGGCTGGACATCCGCTGGGAACAGTCGGACGACGGAGCCACCTGGCGGCCGTTGTGTGACCTGAAGGCGACCCGGGTGCACTGACCCGGGCCGCGTCACGCTCCCTCCGTGCCCGGTTCGATGCGGCTGTGCCGCTGCGTGTCCTGCATGAAGGCATAGACGAGCAGCGAGCAGAGGATGCAACCCGTCACGTACCAGAAGAACCACGGTTCGTGGCCGGCCAGCTTCAGCCGCGTGCCTACGTACTCGGCCGTGCCTCCGAAGAGCGACACGGTCAGCGCATAGGGCAGCCCCACGCCCAGCGCCCGGATGCGCGCGGGGAACAGCTCCGCCTTCACCACGGCGTTGATGGACGTGTAGCCGGAGAGGATGACCAGCGCGGCAAGCACCAGCAGGAAGGCGGTGAACGCGTCCCGGGTCCGCGTCAGCGCGGTCAACAGCGGCACCGTGCACAGCGTGCCCATCACGCCGAACCACAGCAGCACGGGCCTGCGCCCCACCTTGTCGGAGATGAACCCGAACACCGGCTGCAACAGCATGTAGAGGAACAGCGACCCGGCGGAGATGAGCGTCGCTTCGTCCCGCGTCAGCCCCACCGAGTTCACCAGGAATTTCTGCATGTAGACGGTGTACGTATAGAAGGCCAGCGTCCCTCCCATCGTGAGCCCCACCACGATGGCCAGCTCCTTCGGATGCCGCAGCAGCTCCCGCATCGGCTGGTGCTCGGCCCCCTTCGCCGCCTCCCGGGTGAAGGCCTCCGTCTCCACCATGTTGCGCCGCATGTAGAAGCCGAAGATGGCCAGCGCCGCGCCCACCAGGAACGGGATGCGCCAACCCCACGCCTCCAACTGCGGCCCCGTCAGCACCAGCCGCTGCAACACCAGCAGCGTCATCGTCGCCAGCAGCTGCCCCATGATGAGCGTGACGTACTGGAAGGAGCTGTAGAAGCCCCGGTGGCGGGACGTCGCCACCTCGCTCAGGTACGTGGCGCTGGTGCCGTACTCGCCTCCCAGCGACAGGCCCTGGAGCAGGCGCGCCAGCATCAACACGATGGGCGCCGCCACGCCAATGCGCGCATACGTCGGACACACCGCGATGACGAAGGACCCCAGGCACATCAACGTGACGGACAACGTCAGCGCGGACCGGCGTCCCCGTTGATCCGCGTAGAGCCCCATCAGCCAACCCCCGATGGGGCGGACGAGGAACCCCAGCGCGAACACCCCGGCGGTGTTGAGCTGTTGCACGACGGGGTCGGCGTCCGGGAAGAACGCCTGCGCGAAGTACAGCGAGAACGCCGAGTAGACGTAGAAGTCGTACCACTCGATGAGGTTGCCCACCGAGCCGCCGAAGATGGAGAGCAACCGCGAGCGCATCGCCATGGGCGCAACGTATCCCACCCCATGTTTTCGCGTGGCTAGGATGCGCGAATGCTCCTCTCCAGCAATGAGTTCCTCCCCCGCGCGGAGGCCACGCTCGCCGGACTCGAAGGCCCCGTCCGCGACGCGCTCTCCCACCACGGGGAGCCCTCGGTTTCATCCCTCGCCCGTGAGTTCCCCAAGGACGCCCCGCTGTCGCCCTCCGCGCTCGTCCAGGCGCTGTGCCCCGGGCCGCTGTCACCCATTGGCTTCGCGGCCGTGGTGATGCGCGAAGTCCTGCCGCGCGTGGACGCCGTGCTCGACGCCTCCGTCGCCGAGCCCACGGTCGTGACGGGCAACGCGCGGGCTTCCGGCGGATTGCGCGTCACCGCGCCCCTCGTCGTGCTGGGAGACCTGGAGGTGGAGGGCGTGCTGGAGGACTGCGGGCCGGATTCGACGGTCGTGGTCGTGGGCCGCTGCACGGCGTGGGGGCTCAAGACATCGGGGAACTTCCTGGTGCTCGGAGACCTCGTGGTCCGGGACGTCATCCAGGGCATCTACAACGATGACAGCCTCGTCGTGGCGGGCGACCTCACCACGCGCTTCCTCGACGAGAATGATCACGACGTCTCCAGCTATGGAGAGGTCCACGCCGAGCATCACTTCGAGAACGGCCGCTCCGGCGAGGAGGCCGCATCCCTGGCCTCCACCTTCCTCGTGCCCGAACTCTGGAACCTGGACCTCGGGGAGCTCCACCACGACGACCTCTTCGAGCGCATCCAGCGGGGCGAGCCCGTCTTCACGGCCACGCCCCAGCCCCAGCAGCGCCGCGAGCCCGACGCGCCCACCGCCGAGGAGCTGGAGGGACTCGACATCGAGGGGATCGCGGCCCGGGCGTCGAAGCAGGCGCGTGCGAAGGATGTCGTCTACGCGCAGCGAAGGACGGGCGAGGTGTGGCTGCTGCGTCCGGGCAGCTTCCCCATGCACATCTTCGACGGACAGCGGTTCCTCGGGGAGGGGCCGCCGCCCGCCCTGGACGTGAAGCAGCGGGCCTCGGAGCGCGTCACCTTCTGGCGCAAGCGGGGAGACCTGTTCCTGGAGATTGAACGCTTCGGCGCCGTCATCCAGCTCCACGTGGGCATCAACAACGGTTCGCTGAAGACGTTCCGCTTCGCCTTCGAGACCTCCGACGCCGCGGCGTCGGAGGTGCGGCGGCTGGAGGCCCGCTACACCGGAGACTTCCTGCGCGTCACGTCCGTGATTCCCGGCCGGGGCCCGCTCGAACGGGAGTTCGCTCACTACGGCGGACCGAAGGCCGAATACACCTCCGCCATCGTGGACGGCACGACGCTGGTGACCCGCGACGGCGAGCGTCATCCCTTCGATGACGAGGCCGCCGCATTGAGTGCCCTGGAGGACTGGATCGCCGCGAAGCGCCAGGCCGGGTTCGACCTGAAGATCCTCGAGTGGAAGCCCTTCGGCCTCCTGGGTCGACGTTAGCCCGTCACCTCCGCCGCCACGGCCTCGGTGATGCTGAGCGCGGCCGGCGTGGGGATGACGCGCGAGAGCCGCAAGCCTGCCTGGGCGAAGAGCTTGCGGAAGTCCTCCTCGGTGCGCTCGCGGCCGGGCAGCGACGCCAGCATCATCACGTCGAGCACCTTGCCCCCGTGCGGCGCGCTCCCGGGAGGGATGACGGTGTCCACCACCAGCACCCGGCCGCCCTGGGCCATCTCGCGGCGACAGTGGCGCAGGATGTCCACGCACACCGCGTCGCTCCAGTCGTGGAGGATGCGCTTGAGGACATACGTGTCCGCGCCCGAAGGCACCGTCTGGAAGAAGTCCCCCTCCACCAGCTCACAGCGCGAGGAGAGCCCCGCCGAGGCGATGCGCGCCTCGTCCAGGACGTGGCGGTGGTCGAAGAGCACGCCCTGGAGCGACGGCGCGGCCTGGAGCACTTCGATGAGGAAGCCGCCGTGGCCGCCGCCCACGTCCACCACCCGCCGGCAGGCGCTGAAGTCATAGCTGCGCGCGATGGGGCCGTTCTCCAGGTCCGACAGGCTGGACATGCCCCGGTGGAAGGTGGCGCCCGCCGCCGCGTTGCTGGCGAGGTGGTCGAAGAAGGGCTTGCCGAAGATCTGCTCGAAGGCGTTCTTCCCCGTCCGCACCGTCTGCGCGAGCGCTCCGGTCGGTGCCCAGAAGATGTCCTGCGTGAGCATCAACACCGCGCTGCGCAGGGAACCGGGGGCGTGGGTGCGCAGCAGGTCGGAGGCGGGGGGGAGCGCGAAGTTTCCGGCGGCATCCTCGGAGAACACGCCCGCGCTCGCCAGCAGCCGGAGCACCCGGTAGAGCGACGCCGCATCCGCGCCCACCGCCTCGGCGAGCAGGGCCGCGCTCTTCGGGCCCTGCTCCAACTGATCCGCGACACCCAGCTCCGCCGCCGTGGCCAGCGCGCCGGACAGGATGAAACCAAAACCAAGGTCGACGATGAGCTGCGCCGGATGGACGGAGGGAGAGGTCATCTCCAGGTCGTACTCCCGGTCAAAACCAGACGTCAACCCACCGGAGGCAAGCCGGCCCGCAGCGTGCGCCGGGTGGAGATGAAGACGATGAGGCCCACGGAAAGCTCGATGAAGATGGCCGCGACATAGAAGGGACGCGGCATCCCATCCAGCAGGACCGACAGTGCCCGCTCCGCCGCACCCAGGAAGATGATGCCCAGGTAGAAGCGGTTGAAGCGGCGGTCGGTGTAGATGAGGTCGCGAAAGCACACGCAGAAGACGCCAAACCCAAACTCCATGCTCTTCATGTACCGGTATTGGTTCAGGGCGCTCGCCAGGGTCCGCTCCGGCAGGCCCGCGTCGAAGACACCTCGCGCGTAGACCTCGAAGCCGAGCGGTCCCCAGCGCGGCACGAGCAGCCCCAGCACTCCGCCCACCAGGATGAGGAACCAGGCGTACCCCTGGAAGGCCAGGGCGTCGATCCACCGCCACGGCCCGGTGATGCGGGCGGCTGCCCTGCGCGCTCCCGGTCCTTGCATGCCTTTGGCCCCCTGGCGGTGACGCACCGCCACGCACGTGCCCACCCGCGAAGGCACGATGCCCGGCTTCCGGCCGCGACGTCCGCCGTCGCTCCCCGGCCCTTCGGGGGCGTGTGGGGAACTGGACCCGGACACGCCCCGAAGTCGGTGAGGCCGTGCACCCGCGCTCAGGCGCGCAGCGTGCGACCGAACAGTTCGAGGATCCTGCGCCAGTGCGTCTCCGCGGCCTGCGGGTGGTACGCGGGCCAGTTGTCCACCGCGTAGCCGTGGCGCGCGCCCGGGTAGAGCTCCGACACGTACTTGACGCCGGCTGCCTTCAAGGCCGCTTCCAGCGTCTGGATGTCTTCCGCGGTCATCGAGCTGTCGTTGTCCGCGTGGCCGAAGTACAGCTCACCCTTCACCTGGCCCACCAGCCGGTGGGGACTGTCGGGCGAGTCCGTCGCCAGCTTCCCGCCATGGGACGAGGCCACCGCGCCGATGCGGTCCGGGAAGTTCGCGGCCATGCGCACGGCGACGCCCCCGCCGAAGCAGTAGCCCGTCACCCCCACCTTGGACCCCGGCTGCACCGACGGGTGCCGGGCCAGGAAGTCGAGCTCCGCGGCGGCGTCCGTCTTCTGCCGCTCGGGCGTCAGGTTCCCGATGAGCGCGTAGATGTGCTTGCGGAACACCGGGTCCTCGAACGTGCCCTTGAGCTCCAGTTTCGAGGCATGCCCGTCCCGGTAGAAGACGTTGGGCAGCAGGACGACATACCCCGCCGCCGCGATGCGCCGGGCCATGCTCTCCAGCGAGGGCCGCACGCCCATCGCGTCCATGCACAGGATGACCGCCGGCCACGAGCCAGCGCCTTCGGGTTGAAACAGCTTCGCGTCCAGCACGCCATCCGCGGTCTTGATGTCGACGTCTTGCATGTGACTCGGTGACCTCCAGGTCGGGCGGACCGCCCGATGCCTGATGGTGTCATCCCAGGGGACGCCGGGCCACCCCCTCCATGGGCCCGGCATCCGTGTCTGCAATTGAGGCCGGGGCTACTTGACGCAGCTGGCGTAGCCGCGCTTGCCGTTGACGACCGTCATCTCCCAGTAGCGGGTGCCGCTGTTGTAGTCGATGGACACGCCGTCGGTGAAGCTGCTGGTCGTCATGGGACCGCCGAGGCCCGTCAGCAGGCAGGCCACGCCGCCGGGGTTGTACGCCAGGTTCTCCGTGAAGCCGCCGCCGTAGCCGGAGCCCCACAGCCAGCTGCCCTGGCCGGTGGGCACGTCCACGCACATGGCGCGTCCGCCACCCGTTCCCGACAGGTCTCCGCCCAGGTACCAGTTGAGGCCGTCATTCCACACCTTCACCTCGTCATCGCCGGTGGTGAACGCGCCCGTGGACGCCTCCAGCCGGGTCAGGAAGCAGCGCCGGTCGGCGGTGACCGCGCCCAGCAGCTTCGCCGCGGTCCCCTGACGCCAGGTGACCTCCGCGGTGCGGCCGGTGGACGTGGCGAGGCACTGGACGCCCGTGCCCAGCGCCTTGCTGTTGTTGTGATTGACATAGACAAACCAGTTGCCGCCAGACATGTACGTGCCGGCGCTGCTCCAGTTCCCCGCGACGGTCGGCTTCAGGTTGCCCTGCACGCCTGTGAGGAAGCACGTCTGCCCCGTGGTGGTCCCGATGGTGTACGTGGTGTTGCCGTTGTTGGAGGTGCCCCACCAGTACGTGCCGCCCAGCGCGACGCCCTGCTCCACCTGGGCGAGCGACTCGGGGGCGTCGGCCGCGACGGCGGCCTCCGGCTGCACGTCCTCCGGCAGGCCCTGGCCGTCCAGTTCGGCGCCACAGCCCGCCGCGAGGAGGGCGAAGGGAACCGCGAGGAAGAGCTTCTGCACGGACTGCTTCGTGATGGGACCCATGTTCAAGTTCCGTCCTTGTCTTTGCCGCGTTTGGGGAGGGTGCTCCCGCTCGCTTCCGGCACGCCGTTCCAGGCGGGCCTCGCGTCGGGGAACGGGGAGGCGACAAAGCAACGGGAGTGCCAGCAGCGGTGCCGGGGGGCGGCTCCAGAAGAAGCGCTCAACGTGTGCAAACCTTGCACAGCCCCGGGAGCCGGGACGGTGCAGGGTCTGCATTCCGTGCAACGTTTGCACGAGGCGCGGCGGCCTGGCGTGCGGGCAGCCCCTGGCGGCCCGGCTTCTGGCAGGATCCGACGCGTGTTCCCCCTCAGGAGGCCGATGTGACGACCCACCACCGGAGTGCCGCGACCGCTGTCCGGACCTTGTTGCTGCTAGGCGTGTTGGTCGCGGGCGGCGCGGGGGCGGAGGTGGTGCGCGCGGAGTTCCTCATCCCCTCGGATCCGGGCATCGAGGTGTCCGTCCGGGAGGTGAAGGACACGGGGATGCAGGTGGCGGGACTTGCGCCGCTCATCCTCCTGCACGGTGCGCGGGTGCCGGGGCGTGCGTCCTTCGACCTGCCCGTGGAGGGGGGCTCGCTGGCGGGTGACCTCGCACGCGCGGGGCACGCCGTCTACGTGATGGACGTGCGGGGCTACGGAGGTTCGACGCGGCCGCAGGCCATGGGGCTGCCCCCGGCGGGCCGGCCGCTCGTGGGCTCGCACGAGGCCGTCCGGGATGTGCACGCGGTGGTGGCGTGGGTGCAGGCGCGCACGGGGCAGCGCAGGGTCGGGCTCCTGGGCTGGGCCACCGGTGGGCACTGGGTGGGGATGTACGCCAGCCTGCATCCGGAGGAGGTCAGCCACCTCATCCTGCTCAACGCGCTGTACGCGGGGAGCGCCGAACACAAGATGCTGGGGCGGGGCACGGACTTCGAGGACCCGAAGCGGCCGGGCCACTTCAACGCCGAAGGGCTGGGCGCCTACCGTTGGAACACCGGGGCGTCGGTGCTCGCCGTCTGGGACCGCAACCTTCCGGAGGAGAAGGACAAGGCGCGCGACCCCCAGGTGGCCGAGTCCTTCCTGCGCGAGGCGCTCGCGAGTGATCCGCTGGCGCCGTCCCGGACGCCGTTCGCCTTCCGGGCGCCGTCCGGGGCGCTGGAGGACAGCTTCCTGCTCGCCATCGGTCGGCAGCTCTGGGACGCGGGCTCCATCTCCGGCCGCGTCCTCATCCTCCGTTCGGAGAACGACTTCTGGAGCCGGCCCGAGGACGTCACCCGCCTCCAGGAGCACCTGGGCCGCGCGGCCCTCGTGAAGGCGGTCGTGCTTCCAGGCGCGACGCACTTCGTCCACCTGGAGCGCCCGGACCGGGGCCGCCGCCTGCTGATGGAGGAGGTGTTGCGCTTCACCGGCGCCAGGACGGGTCCGGCTCCGAAGCCGCCCGCGAAGTAGGGCTGTCGCGGAGTGTGTGTCTGGGAGGCCCGACCCGCCTTGGCTCGCGGGTCGGGCCTTGCTCACTCAGCCCTGGGACTCAGCCACAGTTGTCGGGCTGGTAGATGCCGTAATCGGTCTTCGTTCCGACGACGCGCAGCGTATGCCCACAGCTGCAGTCGCCGTGTCCGACCTGCACGCTGTAGGTCGCGTCGCTGTAGTAGGTGACGAAGGAGAAGCCTTCGCAGAAAGGCAGCTCATCCTCGCGCGTGCCCAGCTGGGGCTGCTCTCCGACGTCTTCGACGCCACCGCAGCCCGCCAACAGCCCCACCGCCAACAATCCGCCAATGATGCTTCCGCGCATGATGGATCCCCTGGACCGATATTCGAGGTTGTGAAGCTTCGCGAGGATAGCGGGCTTCTTCACACCCCGCACGCCGCGAAGCAGCACGGCGCCGGCGGCTGTAGGATTCAGGGGATGACTTCCATCCGCAGACTGGAACAGGCGACCCCCGCAGAGCGTCAGGCCCTCACCGAGCTGATCCTCGCGACGGTGAATGGGGGGGCGTCCATTGGCTTCCTGGCGCCGCTGGCACCGGAGGTGGCGGAGGCGTACTGGCAGGGGGTGCTCGCGTCGCTAGGGCCGGGCCTGGTGCTCTGGGTCGCGGAGCATGACGGGCGCATCGTCGGCTCCGTGCAGCTCGCGCCCAGCCTGCGCCAGAACGGCCTGCACCGCGCGGACCTCATGAAGCTGATGGTGCATCCCAGCGCCCGGGGCCAGGGCGTCTCCTCGCGACTGCTGCGCGAGGTGGAGCAGTTCGCCCGCAGCGAGGGCCGCACCCTGCTGGTGTTGGACTCGGAGCTGGGGTCGAAGGCGGAGTCCGTGTACCAGCATCACCAGTGGCAGCGGGTGGGGGAGATTCCGGGCTACGCGAAGGACACGGGCGGCGTCCTCCGCTCCACTGTGGTCTATTTCAAGACGCTCTCCTCCTGACGCCTCGCAGGGCTTCTCTACACATCCCAGACCCCTGGCGCGTCGCCCGGCAACGCTGACGCGTCCCGCAGGAACGCAAGCCCGCATTGCCGGAGACGCGGCGGGCACCTGCGCCGCCTCTGGGGACCCTGGAGGGCGAAGGACTGGCATGTGCCGTGCTTTGTGCATGCCGGCTGCGTGAGCGCGTCCCACGCACCTTCGGAAGGCCCCCAAACATGAGTTCCCATGAGAACCCCATGCGGCGACGCCGCGTGGCGTTGTGCGCTGTCTTCTGCGTCCTGGGCGTCACCGCCGGAGGCCTGGCGGGCTGCAAGCAGAAGGAGCCGACCCCCACGAAGCCAGACGTCCCGCCGCAGACGGTGAGCGCGCCGGACGCTGGCACCCCGGGCGTGAAGATCGTCCTGGACCCCACCATCCCCCCGGATGCGACGTTCGGTCAGAACGACTCGACGCTGGCGCAGCTCCAGCACGACTTCGACACCTATTCGTGGAACACGTTCATCTCCGCGAACTGGCCGGTGGGCGCCGACGGCGGCGTGGATCCCTCTCAGCCTCCGGGCAAGAACGGGGACAACCGCACCGTGTGGCAGGGCTGGATGCCGGCCACCAGCATCTTCCTGGCGGGCGGCGCGCCGCCTCCGGCCTGGGGTGCGCCTCCCGTGCTCCCCGCCATCTGCCAGGGAAAGCTGCCCGTGGGCGGCCGGTTCCTCACGCAGGTGGGCAAGACGCCGGGCCTGCTCAATGAGTCCGTCCAGCCCTTTGACACGGGGCCGCTGATTGATCAGCAGGGCAACTACGCCCGCTTCGAAATCCTCGTCAACCAGGTGATGTTCAATCAGATCGTCACCCAGAAGCTCTACTCCAAGGCGGGACAGCAGGCCTTCAACGCTCCCGCTAACTTCAACTGCGGCAACTCCAAGACGGGCGAACAGGGCGCCATCATGGTGAAGGCCGCGTGGAAGCCGCTGGAGGACCCGGCCGACGCGGCCCGCTTCCACTCCGCCCAGGCGCTCGTCTACACGCCGGCGTCGGTGAACCCGAAGATCCAGGAGAGCTGCAAGGTGCAGCTCATGGGCCTGGTGGGGCTCCACATCGGACACAAGACGAGCAGCGCGGCGCAGTGGATCTGGTCCACGTTCGAGCACGTGGACAACGTGCCCACGCAGGAGCAGGTCAAGGCGGGGCAGCTCGCCTCGCGCTACAACTTCTTCAACCCGGCCTGCACGGACTGCGTCGCCAACCAGACGCCGCCCCGGCCGTGGGATCCGAACAAGAAGATCGTCGTCAACGGCAAGGTCTTCAAGAGCCAGATCGTCCGCGTGGACGTGCGCCCGCCCCTGATGGTGGACAGCGCGCGCATCCTCAACGCGGAGGCGAAGGCGCTGCTCGGCGGGGTGAATCCCAAGTCGGTGTGGACGAACTACGAGCTCATCAGCACGCAGTGGCCCACGAACCCGGGCGACTGCGCCGTCGCGGAGCTGGAGGACGGCTCCCCCGCGCCGCAGTTCCTCGCGAACTCCACCCTGGAGACATACATCCAGGGCAAGGTGCCCGGCGTCTCCTCCAGCTGCATCCGGTGCCACAACAACGCCGCGATGACCACGGCCAAGAGCTCCGACTTCACCTTCCTCCTGGAGCGGGCGCAGTGAACCGCCCCTCCGCATGCCTTTCCTTCGCAAGGAGTCTGGAATGAGCAACAGCCCAACGCCCTCCACCCGGATGGATCAGTTCGTCGCGCTCTCCTCGGTGCTGACCGGCTTCACGCAGGACACCCTGGCCCCGCAGCTGGACCCCACCGACCCTCCGCTCAAGAAGCTCTACCTGGACGCCGCGGACAAGAGCAGCACGCAGACGGTGGACGCGCTGCTCGCCGCGTTCGCGAACCTGTCGGGACAGCCTGCGCAGACCATCGCCAACACGCTGCTGGAGGTGGACAGCACGAACCCGACCGCGAACGCGCTGATGGCCCGGAGCATCCTGAAGCTCTGGTACCTGGGCTCCTGGTACGCGCCCACGTCGCTCAGCGCCACGGACGGCACCGTCGTGGCGATGAATGCCTATATCGGTGGGCTGGCCTGGAGCGCGATGCAGGCCCACCCCATGGGCTACAGCGAGCTCAAGTTCGGTTACTGGAATTCCGCACCGCCGCCGCTGTCCGGCGTCCTCCCTCCGAGTGAGGCGAACCATGGCTGACCCGAAGACGTATGACGTGGTGATTGTCGGCGCGGGCATCGCGGGTGGCATCATCGCCCTGGAGCTGGGCCGTCTGGGCAAGCATGTGCTCATCCTGGAGGCGGGGGCGCCCATCCCCGCCAGCCGCGAGCAGTACATGGAGAACTTCTTCCTGTCGGCGGCCAAGACGCCGGAGTCGCCCTATCCGCCGAAGACGCTGGCCCCGGCGGAGGAGGCCACGCCCCGTCCCACCATCCTGGGGCTCAACAACTGGAAGAACGCCCAGAAGAGCTACCTGGTCCAGCCGACGCCGGACCCCACGTTCCAGCCGAAGCAGTTGCCCTTCGCCAGCACCTACGAGCGCATTGGCGGCGGGACGACCTGGCACTGGCTGGGGACCTCCCTGCGGCTGGTGCCCGACGACCTGGTGATGCATTCCTATTACAAGGCCCCGGGCTTCGGACCCGGCACCGACTGGCCCATCGAGTACTCGGAGCTGGAGACGCTCTATGGCAAGGCGGAGGATGAGATTGGCGTGTCCGCCAGCGTGGCGGAGCAGGCCCCGCTCCAGCAGGCCATTGGCCTGACGTACCCGGCGGGCTACCAGTACCCCATGCAGGCCATCCCGGAGAGCCTGGTGGATGAGGCCATCTCCCAGGGCGTGAGCGGCATGAGCCTGTTTGGCCAGCCCGTCTTCGTCACCCCGACGCCCGCGGGCCGCAATTCCCAGCCGCGCGCCAACCGGCCCGTGTGCGCGGGCAATACCAACTGCATCCCCATCTGCCCCATCCAGGCGAAGTACGACGCGACGGTGACGCTCAACGCCGCGCTCAACACGGGCAACGTGGACGTCCAGTACCGCTCCGTCGTGACGCGGCTCTTGGCGGACACCCAGGGGCGCATCTCCAGCGTGGAATACATCACCTACAACCGGGAGCTGAAGCCGGGGCCGGTGACGACGTCCCAGGTGAGCGCGACGACCTACGTCCTGGCGGCGCACGCCATCGAGAATCCGAAGATCCTGCTCAACAGCAAGTCCTCGGCCTTCCCCAACGGACTGGCCAACAGCAGCGACCAGCTGGGCCGCAATCTGATGGACCACGTGCTCTACCTGTCGTGGGCGCTGATGCCCGAGGGCAAGCCCGTGTTTCCGTACCGGGGCCCGCTCTCCACCTCCGGCATCGAAAGCCTGCGCAACGGTCCGTTCCGGAGCCAGCGCGCCGCCTTCCGCATGGAGATTGGCAACGAGGGGTGGAACTTCCCCATCGGGGACCCGTACGCCACGGTCAACGACTTCATCAACGGCACCAACGTCTCCGCGCTCAACCCCGTCACCCCGCCGGGGACACCGCAGCCCTCGCCCAGCCTGAAGCTGGGCGGGCGGGATCTGGTGATGGCGCTCAATGACAGGCTGACCCGGCAGTTCCGGATGGCCTGCCTCATCGAGCAGAGCCCCCAGGCGGAGAACCGCGTCACCCTGGATCCGACGCTCAAGGACGGTCTGGGCCTGCCGCGACCGAAGATCTCCTATGGGTTCGACAAGTACACGCTGGACGGGTTCATGGCGGCGAAGCAGGCCAGCTCCGCCATCTACCAGGCGATGGGCGCGACGGAGTTCACCGACTACAGCAAGTCCCAGAGCCAGCCCGGCTACTTCGAGTACGAAGGCCAGTCGTTCGTCTTCTTCGGCGCGGGCCACGTGATGGGCACCCACCGGATGGGGTCGGATCCGAAGCTGTCGGTGGTGGATGCCAATCAGCGCTCGCACGACCATGAGAACCTCTGGATTGTCGGCAGTGGGAGCTTCCCCACGGTCGCCACGCCGAACCCGACCCTCACGCTCGCGGCGCTCGCCTTCAAGACCGCGGCGAGCCTGGGCAAGGCGCTGACACTGTAGGCCTCGGGTCCGGCGCCCCGCGGGAGGACTCGCGGGGCGTCGTGCCCCCCTCCGGCGGAGCCCCTCTTCCGGGGGCCGCCGTGGAGGGACACGGCGTGAAGGCGTGCCGCATCCAGCGAAGGCTGTTATCGGAAGCTCCCGCGCCCGACGCCGTCGTCGCCTCGCCTGCCTGAGGACCCAGCCGCCATGCCGCACTTCTCATCCCGCTTCGTTGACGCCACCCCGGGAGACCCGCTCACGGACACGCGGTCGCGCCAGGTGCAGGGGGCGCTCTGGTCCCGCGTCCAGCCCACGCCCGTCTCCGCGCCCCGGCTGGTCGCCTTCTCGCCGGAGGTCGCACGCCTGCTGGGCCTGGATGAACAGACGCTGCGCTCCGAAGGGTGGGTGCGGGTGCTGGCGGGCAACGCGCTGGAGCCGGGCATGGTGCCGTACGCGGCCAACTACGGCGGCCACCAGTTC
>NZ_RAWD01000211.1:0-17204 GCF_003612065.1 Corallococcus sp. CA047B | reverse complement strand
GCCACGGGCAGAGGCAGCCGGGCTGGAAGGCTCACGGGCTCCACGCGTCCATCCGCGCGCAGGCGCGCCGTGCGGCCCGTGCGGTACAGCTTCGCGGCCCCGTCCAGGGGATGGGGCACCAGCCGGCGACGCTCTTCCTCGGCGGACCGCCACAGCGCCCACGGCACGCCGGCCCCACCCAGGGCCAGCTCGCCCACCACGTTCGCGGGGACCGGCTGGCCCGCGTCGTCCAGCACCCAGACCTGGAGGCCAGGCGGCACGCGCTCACCGGGGGCCCGGGGCAGTAGCGCGCCTTCGACGGTGCCGCCCGCGAGCAGCACCTCCACGCCCGAGGCGCGTTGCAGGGCGGACGCCAGCTCCGACGACGCCCCTTCGAGCACCAGCGCGCCGAAGGGCGCCAGCGCCTCGCGGGCTCCGGGCAGATCGGTCAGCGCTCGCGCCAGCCGCGCCGTGGTGTTCAGCAGCACCGCTCCAGACTGGCGCGCCAGCTCCAGCAGCTCACCCACGCCTTGTTCGCCCTCCACCAGCACCTGCTCGTGCTGGGCGATCGCCTCCGCTTCCGCCAGGGCGCGCACCTTCGCCAGCCGGCGCAGGCCCTCCAGCACCACCGGCGTCTCCAGGCCGAAGTCGATGAGGCAGGTCACCTCGTCCACGTCCGCGGCGCGCACGTCGCGAAGCCGCTGGAGGCCGCTGTCCACCGTGCCGATGAGGCCCGTCACCTTCGCGTGGTGCTCGAAGGTGTGCTCCAGGAGCGCGTCCAGGTCCTGCGCGGAGAACTTGTCGATCTCCCCCTGGTGGCCCTGCGCCGCCAACAGCGACGCGGTGATGTCCGCGGAGCTGCGGAAGTAGCCCAGCAGCGGCTTGCGGACGATGCGCAGCACCTCCTGCTCGTCATCACCCAGGTAGGTGTGGAGCATGCAGGTGATGTGGCCCCGGCCCGGGTGGCCGTTGCGACGCCACGCCTCGCGGTACAGCGCCACCTTCGGCTTCATCTCCTCCAGCGAGTGCGCGAACAGGCCGGTGAGCACGCCCGCGCCCAGCTCGCCCGCGAGCCGGAAGGTCTCCGGGTTGGCGGTGGCCGTGAGCCAGACGGGCAGCTCCTTCTGGATGGGCTTCGGGCGCAGGCCCACCTCCACGATGGCGCCGTTGCCGCCCGGACGCCGCACCTGTTCGCCGCGCCACAGGGCGCGCAGCGTCTCCAGGTGCCGGAGGAGGATGTTTCGCCGGTCCGCGTAGTTCTGCGGCGCGAAGGTGAAGTCCCGCACGTGCCAGCCCGTGGCCACCGACACGTCCACGCGTCCGGCGGAGAGGTTGTCCACCACGGCCCACTGTTCGGCGACGAGCAGCGGATCATGCAGCGGCAGCACCACGCTGCCGGAGCGCAGGCGCACGTTGCGCGTGACGGCGGCCATCGCCGCGGCGACCACGGCCGGCTGCGGGTAGATGCCACCGAAGGAGTGGAAGTGCCGCTCGGGCGTCCACACGGCGGCGAAGCCGTTCGCGTCCGCGAACTTCGCGCCCTCCATCAGCAGCTCGTACTTCGGGCCGCTCATCGAGTCTTCGTCGTTGGCGAAGTAGCTCAGGCTCACGTCGAGCGCGCGCGCGCGAGGGCCTCCGCCGTGCAGCCGCACGAGCTGCGCGGTCACCTGCTCGGAGGGGAACACGACGCGCAAGCCGCGCGAGAGGGCCCACAACGCTTCCAGCTCCGGCCGCTCCGCGGTGGCTTCGGTGGCCGCGAGCCAGGCGCTCCCCTCGGTGGGACGCAGGCGCGCGTCCAGCCCGGCGAACAGCTCCGTCAGCGCGGCATGTCCCAGCGCCCACGCGGGCTGACCCGTTCCCGCGGGCAGCAACCACGCGACGGTCTCCTCCGTGCCCGGGGTCGCATCCGTGTCGGCGGTGGGCCCGTCCAGGGTCTCCAGCGCGTCCTCCACGTGCAGCACGCGCGAAGCCTCCAGCCGCGCGGCGGTGACGACGCCCTTCCACGTCACGATGCGGGGCGAGGAGGCGCCTTCGGGGGCGTAGACGGCGAGGTTGCCCAGGTCGGTGGGGCCCAGCGCCACCACGGCGGCACCGGCCTCCAGCACGCCCCACAGGGTCGCGAGCTTCTCCGGAGAGGGCCGCAGGCACACGACCACCGGCTCGCCGGGTTTCACCCCGGCGGCGCGCAGCCGGGATGACAGCGCGCGGGCACGGGTGGACAGCTCCGCCCATGTCCACGTGCGTCCCTCGCGGGCGAGGGCCACGGTCTCCGGGTGACGGCGCGCGCGGTCGGCCAGCAGCGCGGGGAGCGCGGGCGCGGTGGGGACGGGGAGGGGACGGGGCCAGGCGTTGCGTTCGACCTCGGTGGCGAGCGACAGGCGGGAGAGCCGCTCATCGGGCGTCGCGAGGGCGGACGTCAGCAGCGCCTGGAGATGCTCCAGCATGCGCCGGGCCGTGGCCGCGTCGAACAGCTCGGTGGCGTACTCCAGCGCGCCGTGCACGCCCGCGGGCCCTTCCGACAGGATGAGCGTCAGGTCGGACAGCGTCGTGCCCCACTGCACGGGGGTGCCGGGAACCTCCACGATGGAAGTGCGCACGCCCATCGTGTCCTGCGCATCGACGCTGGACACGGCGTTGCTGTGGTAGACGAAGACGGTGTCGGCCATGCGGTCCCGGCCGATGTCCTTGCCTGGGACAAGCTGCTCCACCAGGTACTCGAACGGCACGTCCGGGCGGGCCTGCGCGTCGGTGACTTCCTGGCGCACGCGCTCCAGCAGCTCGCGGAAGGACGGGTCCCCCGCGAGGCTGGTGCGGAACGCCGCCGAGTGCGCCACGTAGCCGATGAGCGACAGCAGCTCCGGCCGCGTGCGGTTGGCGATGGGCGTCCCGACGATGATGTCCGTCTGTCCCGTGTAGCGGTGCAGCAGCACGTTCCACGCGGCCAGCACCGTCATGTAGCCGGTGAAGCCCTCGCGCTTGCCGAAGGCCACCAGCTCCCGGGCCAGCGCCTGCGGGAACGCCACGCTCATGCGCTCCGACGTCAGCGGGCACTTCTCCGGGCGCGGCCGGTCCGTGGGCACGCCCAACTGGCGCGGCATGCCCGCCAGCCGGGTGCGCCACCACTGCTCCTGCTCCGGCACCAGGTGCTCGGCGATGGTGCGGCGCTGCCACGCGCCGAAGTCCGCGTACTGCACGGTCAGCGGCGCCAGCGGGGAGGGCTTGCCCTGGCGGAAGGCGCCGTAGAGCTGGCTCAGCTCGTGGATGAAGATGGCGATGGACAGCGTGTCGCAGACGACGTGGTGGATGCAGACGAGCAACAGGTGCACGTCCTCCGCCTGTCGCACGAGCGTGGTGCGCAGGACGGGCCCGTTCACCAGGTCGAACGGGCGCGCCGCGTCCTCGCGGGCGAGGCGCAGGCCTTCGGCTTCGCGCTCCTCGGGCGTGCCGGTGAGCTCCACGCGCTCCAGCGGGATGCGCACGTGCGGGTGGAAGCGCTGCACGGGACGGCCGTCCACCAGGTCATAGGTGGTCCGCAGCGCTTCGTGGCGGCGGACGATCTCCTGGATGGCGCGCTCCAGTGGCTCCACGGCCGCCGGGCCTTCCAGCTTGAGGACGACGGGGATGTTGTAGGCGGAGAGGCCCGGCAGGTGCTGCTCCAGGCGCCACACGCGCTCCTGCACGAAGGACAGGGGCAGCTCGCCCGTGCGCGGCAGGGCCTCCAGTGGCAGCTCGCGCGTCTGCACGGCGCTGGGCGCCTGCTGCATCATCGGTTCGATGCGCGCGGCGATGCCCGCCACGGTGGGCGCTTCGAACAAGGCCGCCAGCGGCACCTGGACGCCGAACGTGTCACGCAACTGGTTGAGCAGCTGCGCGGCCATCAGCGAGTTGCCGCCGATCTCCAGGAAGTTGTCGTCGCGTCCGACGAACTCCAGCGCCAGCCGTTCGCGCCAGAGCGCGGCCACGCGCTCCTCGATGTCGCCTCGCGGTGCATCCGCGCGCGCGGGGGCTCCCGGTGTGACCGCCGCGGGCGTCACGGGAACCCGGGCCAGGGGAGCCGGCTCGGGAGCCTGGGCCACGGCGGCCGGCTGGGCCATTCCGGTCCGCGCGGACGTGTCCGGCGGAGGCGCTGCGAGTGTTCCCTGCGCGGACGGGGAGACCGTCACCACGGGCGCCGGTGCCTGGGCGGGGACAGGCTCCGCGCGCGGTGAGTTGGCCGGCGCCGCCACGGGTGCGGTAGTGCGCGAGGCCTCCACCCAGACGCGCTTGCGCTGGAAAGGGTACGTGGGCAGGTGGATCCGCAGGCGCTGCTCGTGGGCGTAGAACGCCTTCCAGTCCAGCGCGAGCCCGTGGGTCCACAGCTCGCCCATCGACGCCAACAGGCCCGCGTGCTCCGGCGTGGAGCCTCCGCGACGCACCGAGGGCACCGCCTTCACGCGGTCCTTGTCCTGGCCGAAGCACGCGCGCATCAGCGGGGTGAGGTCCTGTCCGGGCCCCACCTCCAGCAGCACGCTGCAGCCCTCCTCCAGCAGCGCCCCCACGGAGTCCGTGAAGCGCACCGGCTGGCGCATCTGATCCGCCCAGTAGCGCGGTGCCCCCAGCTCGCCCGGACGGGCCCAGGTGCCGGTGAGTCCGGAGACGTAGCGCACCGTCGGCTCGGCGCGGCCCAGCGAGCCCATGACCTTCGCCAGTTCGGGCATCAGCGGTTCCACGTCCGCCGAGTGGAACGCGTGCGGCGCGGGCATGCGCACCGCCCCTGCGTTGCGCCGCTTCAGCTCCTCCTGCAACCGTTCGATCTCCTCCACCGGCCCGGAGACGACGCACCGGTCCGGCGAGTTGTGGGCGGCCAGCGTCAGGCGGCCCTTGAGGAGCGGCACCACCTGCGCCTCGGACAGCGCCACCGCGAGCATCGCGCCTGGCGGCATGCGGTGCATCAGCTCTCCACGCGCCACCGCCAGCTTCAGGGCGTCCTCCAGCGACAGCACGCCCGCCACGCACGCGGCCGCGTACTCGCCGAAGCTGTGACCCAGGACGGCGTGGGGCCTGACGCCCCAGTCCATCCACATGCGCGCCAGTGACACCTCCACGGCGAACAGCGCGGGCAGCGCGACGCGCGTGTCGGCCAGCAGCGCGGACTCCGGAGCCTGCGGACCGGGTACGGCCTGGAGCAACGTGGTGACGCGCTCGCGCAGCGGCACCTCCAGCAGCACGAGGCACGCATCCAGGTGCGCGCGGAAGGCGGGCTCCGCCTCATACAGCTCGCGGCCCATGCCCACCTGCTGGGCGCCCTGACCGGGGAACACGAAGGCCACGCGGCGACGGCGCGCGGACTCCGCGTCCTTCACCGTCACCGGCGTGTACGGCTTGCGAAGCTGCTTCGCCAGGTCCGCCGCGTCGCGGGCCACCACGGTGCGCCGGTGGTCGAAGCCCTTGCGGCCCACCGCGTGGGTGAAGGCCACGTCCGCCATGGACAGGTCCGCCCGGGCTTCCGCGTGCGTCGCGAGCCGCTGGGACGCCGCTTCCAGCGCCTCGGGGGTGCGCGCGGAGAGCAGGACGACCTGGTGGGAACGCGTGGTGGAACCGCTGTGCGACATGGGTGCTTCCTCGAGCACGGCGTGGGCGTTGGTGCCGCCGACGCCGAAGGAGCTGACGGCGGCGCGACGCGGCGTCTCGCCGGCGGGCCAGGGCCGCAAAGTGGTGTTGACGAAGAAGGGTCCGGCGTCGAAGTCGATCTGCGGGTTGGCCTTCTCGAAGTGCAGGCTCGGGGGAATCTCCCCGTGGTGCAGCGCGAGCGCGGCCTTCATCAGGCCCGCGAGCCCGGCCACCGTGTCCAGGTGGCCCATGTTCGTCTTCAGCGAAGCGAGCGCGATGGTGCCCCGGTGCTCGGGCCCCAGCCCGTAGGCCCGCTGGAGCGCAGCCACTTCAATCGGGTCGCCCAGCGGTGTGGCCGTGCCATGCGCCTCCACGTAGCCGATGTCCTTCGGCTGCACCCCCGCGCGCGACAGCGCCTGCGTGATGACGGAGGACTGGCCCTGCACGCTGGGCGCGGTGAAGCCGGACTTGTCCCGCCCGTCGTTGTTCGTCGCCGTGGCGCGGATGACGGCGTAGATGGAGTCGCCGTCCCGCACCGCGTCGTCCAGCCGCTTGAGCACCACCGCGGCCACGCCATTGCCGGAGATGGTGCCCTTCGCCTTCGCGTCGAACGCGCGGCAGTGGCCATCCGGAGAGAAGATGAGTCCCTCCTGGTACACGTAGCCCGTGCGCTGGGCCGCGCTCAGTCGCGTCGCGCCCGCGAGGGCCACGTCGGACAGCCCGGCCAGCAGGTTCTGGCACGCGAGGTGGACCGCCACGAGCCCCGTGGAGCACGCGGTGTAGACGAGCGTGCTCTCTCCGCGCAGGCCCAGCTTCCAGGACGTCTTCTGCGCGAGACTCTGGTGCGTCGCGGTGCCGTACAGCTCGAAGAAGGCGGCGCCGTCAAGCGGCATGTTCTGCTGCACCGCCTGCGCGTAGCCGGAGTCGTTCGCGCCCGCGTACAGCGAGATGTCCCCGGGGAACTGCTCCGGTTCGATGCCCGCGTCCTCCAGCGCCGCCCAGGTGCATTGCAGGAACAGCCGCTGCTGCGGATCCGTCCACTGCGCCTCGCGCAGCGACATGTCGAAGAACGTGTGGTCGAACTGGTCGATGTCGTCCAGCACGCCACCGGCGGGGACGAAGCCCGGGTGCTGCCACAGCTCCATGCCCTCGGGCAGGCCGGGCAGGTGCTCCAGCTCCTCCGGCGTGAAGCGGGAGATGGACTCCACGCCCTCGCGCAGGTTCTTCCAGAAGTCCTCCACGGAGCCCGCGCCAGGGAAGCGGCCCGCCATGCCGATGATGGCGATGTCGGCGGACCCCGACGCCTGCGGGGCCTTCGCGCGCGGCGGAGCCACGGGCGCGCTGGGCTGCGCGACGGTCGCTTCGGTGCGGCCCAGGGCTCCACCCGATTCGCGCTCCAGGCGCAGGGCGAGGCCGTGGACGGTGGGGTGCTCGAAGAGCCACACGACGGGCAGCTCGTGCTTCAGCTCCTCGCGCAGACGCGTGGAGACGCGCACCACGGACAGCGACGTGCCGGCCAGGTCCTCGAAGAAGTGGTCGTGCACACCCACGCGCTCGAGTCCCAGCTCGCGCGCCCAGATGGCCGCGATCTTCTCCTCCAGCGGGTTGCCGGGCTCCACGAAGCGGCCCGCGCTCCCGGTGGACGTGGGGGCGGGCAGCGCCTTGCGGTCCACCTTGCCGTTGGGGTTCAGCGGCAGCGCGGGCAGGACGACGAAGGCCGACGGCACCATGAACTCGGGCAGCCGCTGGCGCAGGTGTTCACGGAGGTCCGTGGCGGACAGGGCCGTGGCCACCTCTCCCGAAGTGGCGGGGAGCGCGGGCACGGCGTAGGCGACGAGCCGCTTGTCGCCGGGCACGTCCTCGCGCACCAGCACGATGGCCTCGCGCACGCCGGGCGTGGACATCACGGCGGCTTCGACTTCCGACAGCTCGATGCGGAAGCCCCGCACCTTCACCTGCGTGTCGATGCGGCCCAGGAAGTCCACCGCGCCATCGGGACGCCAGCGCGCCAGGTCGCCCGTGCGGTAGAGCCGCTCTCCGGGCCTGCCGCCGAAGGCATCCGGCACGAAGCGCTCGGCCGTCAGGTCCGGGCGGGACAGGTAGCCCCGCGCGAGTCCGTCGCCGCCGATGCACAGCTCACCGGGCACGCCCACCGGCACCGGGCGCAGGTGCGCGTCCAGGATGTACACCTGCGTGTTGGAGATGGGCGGGCCAATGGGCACGCTCGTGCCCACGTCCTCCGCGCGCGTCACCCGCAGGCAGTTGGCGAAGACGGTGCCTTCCGTGGGCCCGTAGCCGTTGACGACGGGGATGCCCAGCGTGTCCAGCACCTTGCGCGTGTGCGTGGGGGACAGGATGTCGCCGGCGGCGATGACCTGGCGCACCCCGCGCAGCATCTCCAGCCCCACGTCCACAATCTGGGAGAACAGGCCCGTGGACAGGTAGAGCGTCGTGACGGCGTGGCGCCGCAGCACGTTGCCCAGCAGCTCCAGGTCGGTGGGAGGCACCGGCGGGAAGATGGCGAGCTTGCTGCCCGTGAGCAGCGCGGCCCAGACCTCCATGGTGGAGATGTCGAAGGAGATGGGCGCCATGAGGATGAGCGTCTCCTCGGGCCCCATGTCCACGTACTTCGCGCCGTACATCAAGCGCAGCACGCCCCGGTGCTCCACCGCCACGCCCTTGGGCCGGCCGGTGCTACCCGACGTGAAGTCCACGTAGGCCAGGTTGCGCGCCAACGGACGGACGCCCGTCGGGGACGTGGGCTGCGCGTCCAGGCGCAGCTCCTCCACGAACAGGCAGGGCAGCGCGTCGGACACCGGCAGGCTCGGGCGCAGCGCGCGCGTGGTGATCAGCAGTCGCGGCGGCGCGTCCTCCAGCATGTACGTCAGGCGCTGGGTCGGGTACGCGGCGTCCAGCGGCACGTACGCACCACCGGCCTTGAGGATGGCCAGCAGCGACACGACCATCTGCGTGGAGCGCTCCAGGCACACGGCCACCAGCGAGTCCAACCCGATGCCGTGCTCCCGCAGCAGGTGCGCCATCTGGTTCGCGCGGGCATCGAGCTGGGCGTAGGTGAGGCGCTCGTCCTCGAACTCCAACGCCATCGCATCCGGGCGCAGGGCGACCTGCTGCTCGAACAGCTCCGGCATGGACGCATCGCGCGGGTAGGCGGCGCCGGTGGTGTTCCAGTCCACCAGGAGCTGCTGGCGCTCGGGTGGGGTCAGCCACTCCAGCGTGGACAGCGGCGCTTCCGGCGTGGAGACCACGGACTCCAGCAACGTGCGCAGGTGTCCGGCCATGCGGACCGCAGTGGCGGGCTCGAACAGGTCGGTGCTGTATTCGAGCACGCCGCGCAGGCCGTCCGGGGACTCGGAGAGCAGCAGGCCCAGGTCGAACCGGGCCGTGGCGTTCTCCACCTCCACCGGGCGCAGCGTGAGGCCCGGGGCCTTCAGCTCGCCCTGGGGCGCGTTCTGTAGCGCGAGGATGACCTGCACCAGCGGGTTGCGGCTCAGGTCGCGCTGGGGCTGGAGTTCCTCGACGAGCTTCTCGAAGGGCAGGTCCTGGTGCTCGTATGCGGCCAGGGTGGTGTCACGCACCTGGGCGAGCAGCGCGCGGAACGAATCCCTGCCGCGCACGCGACCGCGCAGCACCAGCGTGTTGACGAAGAAGCCGACCAGCCCCTCCAGCTCGCCGTGGCGGCGACCCGCGACGGGCGAGCCGACGAGCAGCTCCTCCTGCCGCGTGTAGCGGGACAGGAGCACCTGCCACAGGGCCAGCAGCGCCATGAACGGCGTGGCGTTCTCCTGCCGCGCGAGCTTCAGCAGGCCCTGGGTCAACTCCAGGGGCAGGTGCACGGGCAGCAGGCCGCCGCGCGAGGAGCGCATGGCCGGACGGGGCTTGTCGGTGAGCAGCTCCAGGACGCGCGGCGCCCCGGCGAGCTGTTCCTTCCACCACGTCACTTCCTGCGAGAGCACGTCGCCCTGGAGCCACTGGCGCTGCCACGCGGCGAAGTCGGCGTACTGCACCGGCAGCGGCGGCAGCGACGGCGTCTTCCCGGTGGAGAAGGCCGCGTAGCCGGCGGCCACCTCGCGCACGAGCACGCCCATGGACCAGCCGTCGGAGACGACGTGGTGCATGTTGAGCAAGAGGACATGATGCTCCGCGTCCAGCCGCAACAGGCGCGTGCGCAGGAGCGGGCCGGTGCCCAGGTCGAACGACGCGCTGGCTTCCTCCGCGGACACGCGGTGCGCTTCGGCCTCGCGGGCTTCGGGCGGCACGGTGCCCAGGTCGGTGAGTGGCAGCGTCCACGTGGAGGCGGGATGGACCTGCTGGACGGGCTGTCCGTCCTTCAGCGCGAAGGTGGTGCGCAGGGACTCGTGGCGGGCGACCAGGTGCTCCAGGGCCAGGCGCAGGGACTCGACGTCCAGCGTGCCCTCCAGCCGGATCGCCACGGGGATGTTGTACTGGCTGCCGCCGGGCTGGAGCTGATCCACCACCCACAGCCGCTGCTGGGAGAAGGACAGCGGCAGGTCCGCGTCGCGGCGCACGGGGCGCAGCGGCGGAAGCTGGGGCGTCGTGGCGCGCGAGAGGAGCAGTGCCTCCACGTGTCCGGTGAGCCGGGCGACGGTGGACGCGTCGAAGAGCGTGCGCAGCGGCAGCTCCACGCCGAAGGTGGAGCGCACGCGCGAGACGAGCTGGGTCGCCAGCAGCGAGTGGCCGCCCAGCGCGAAGAAGTCATCGTGCAGGCCCACGCGCTCCAGGTTCAGCAGCTCGCCAAAGAGCGCGGCGATGCGCTGCTGGAAGAGCGTCAGGCTCTCCGGCACGGCGGGCGTGGACGCGGTGGCGACGGAGCGGGCATCGGGGGCCGGCAGCGCGTGGCGGTCCAGCTTCCCGTTGGGCGTCAGCGGGAGCGCGGGCAGCGACACGAAGGCGGACGGCACCATGTGGGCCGGCAGCCGTTCGGTGAGGAAGGCGCGCAGGGCCGCGGTGTCTGGTTCCGGGACGGTGGCCACCACGTAGGCCACGAGGCGGTGATCGCCCGGCGCCTGCTCACGCACGAGCACCACGGCTTCGCGCACCTGGGGGTGCTGGAGGAGGAAGGCCTCCACCTCCGCGGGTTCGATACGGAAGCCGCGCAGCTTCACCTGCGCGTCCACGCGGCCCACGAAGTCGAGCGTGCCGTGCGCGTTCCAGCGCGCCCGGTCACCCGTGCGGTACAGCCGCGCCCCGGGGAGGTCGCTGAATGTGTCCGGTACGAAGCGCTCGGCCGTCAGCGCGGGCTGGCCCAGGTAGCCACGCGCCAGTCCGACGCCGCCCAGGTACAGCTCACCGGGGACGCCGGTGGGCACGGGCTGTCCGTGCGCATCCAGCACGTAGGCGCGCATCCGCGTCAGCGGTCCGCCAATGGGGATGGCGGTGGCGTCGGGCGGCAGGCCCGCAACCTCCTGCGAGGTGGAGCAGACGGTGGCCTCGGTGGGGCCGTAGAGGTTCACCAGATGCCGGGGGCCATGCACGCCGAGCACCTGGAGCGCCGCGCGCGCGTCCGCCTTCTCTCCGCCGAAGAAGAGGTAGCGCATGCCCTCGAAGGCCGACGGCACCTCGCGCGCCACCTGATGGAAGAGGGCGGTGGTGAGCAGGGCGGTGGTGGCACCCACCTCTTTCATCCGCTTCGCCAGCGCTCGCGGCGACAGCGTCACGTCGCGCGGGATGACGGCCAGCCGCGCGCCGTTGAGCAGCGCGCCCCAGATTTCGAAGGTGGCCGCGTCGAACGACGGCGTGCCCACCTGGGCCATGCAGTCCGCCGGGCCCAGGTCCACGTAGTCCGTGTCGCGCACGAGGTGGACGATGGAGCGGTGGGTGATGCCCACGCCCTTCGGCAGGCCCGTGGAGCCGGAAGTGTAGAGGACGTACGCGAGCTGATCCGCCGCGACGCGAGGCCCGTGGGGGGCCTGCGTGGACTGACGCGCGAGCACCGGCGCGTCCGAGTCCAGGCACACCGTCGGGAGCGAATGTTCGGGCAGCGAGTCCCGCAGCGCCTGCTGCGTCACCACCGCCGCCACGCCCGAGTCCTGGAACATGTAGGCCAGGCGCTGCCGGGGGTAGGCCGGCTCCAGCGGCACGTAGCAGCCACCGGCCTTGAGGATGCCCAGCAGGCCGACCATCAGCTCCAACCCGCGCTTCACGCACAGGCCGACGCGCGCCTCCGGCGGGAGGTCGAGCGACTTCAGGTGGTGGGCGAGCTGGTTCGCGCGCGCATCCAGCTCCGCGTACGTGAGGCGCTGGCCTTCGTGTTCGACGGCCACGGCCGATGGGGCCCGCTGGACGTGGGATTCAAAGAGGCTCGGGAGCGTGTCGTCCACCGGAGCGGTGGCGCGCGTCTTGTTCCAGTCCACCAGCACCCGCTGCCGCTCGGGGCCCGCGAGGAGCGACAGCGTGGACAGCGGCGCGTCCGGCCGAGCGCACAGCGCGTCGAGCAGCACGCCGAAGTGCTCCATCATCCGGGTGACGGTGGAGGCGTCGAACAGGTCCGTGCCGTAGCCGATGGAACCGGTGAAGCCTTCGGCGGTCTCCTGGAAGTTGAGGTCCAGGTCGAACTTCGCGGTGGTGGCCTCGGCTTCGTGAAGCTTCAGGCTCAGCCCTGGCAGCTCCAGCGCGCCTACGTGCGCGTTCTGCAGCGCGAAGGACACCTGGAAGAAGGGCGAACGGCTGGCGTCACGCTGGGGCTGGAGCGCTTCGACGAGCTTCTCGAAGGGCACGTCCTGGTGCTCGTAGGCCGCGAGCGTGGAGCGCTTCACCTGGCGCAGCAAGGCGCGGAAGGAAGCGCGCGCGTCGATGCGTGCACGCAGGACGAGCGTGTTGACGAAGAAGCCGATGAGGCCTTCGGTCTCCGCGCGGTTGCGGTTCGCGATGGGCGCGCCGACGCTGATGTCCTGTTGGCCGGAGTAGCGCGAGAGCAGGAGCTGGAAGGAGGCCAGCAGCACCATGAAGGGCGTAGCGCCTTCCTGCTGCGCCAGGGCCTTGAGGGCGTGGGAGACCGGGGCGGACAGGGAGAGCGGAAAGGATGCGCCCCGGAAGGACTGGATCGCGGGCCGGGGCCGGTCGGTGGGCAGCTCCAGCGCCGCGGGTGCATCCGCGAGCTGCTGGCGCCAGAAGTCCAGCTGCGCGTCCAGGACGTCGCCCTGGAGCCACTGCCGCTGCCAGACGGCGAAGTCGGCGTACTGCACCGGCAGCGCGGGCAGGTTCGGGGCCTCTCCGGTGGAGATGGCGCGATAGAGGGCGGCGAACTCGCGCACCATCACGCCCACGGACCATCCGTCCGAAGCGATGTGGTGCGTGAGCACCAGCAGCGCGTGCTGCTTCGCCGCCAGGCGCACCAGCACCGCGCGGAAGAGCGGGCCTCGCGCGAGGTCGAACGGACGGGAGGCGTGGTCGGCGATGAGGCTTCGCAGCCGGAGCTCGCGCGCCGACGGCGACAGGGACTCCAGGTCGATGCGCTCGAAGACGCACGGGGCGGGCGGCGCGATGCGCTGCACGGGGCCGGACGGGCCCGGGGCGAAGGTGGTGCGCAGCACTTCGTGGCGCCGCACCAGCGCATCCAGGGCCTGCTGGAGCGCGGCGGCGTCGAGTTCTCCCTCCAGCCGGAGGACGCCCGGGACGTTGTAGACGGTGCTGCCGGATTCGAGCTGATCCAGGAACCACAGCCGCTGCTGCGCGAAGGAGAGCGGCAGGGCGCCCTCGCGCGACACCGGCACCAGCGGCGGAGCCGTGGGCGCGAGCGCCCGGGTGCGCATGGCATCAATGCGTGCCGCGAGCGCTTCGAGCGTGGGAGCCTCGAAGAGCGTGCGCAGGGGCAGCTCTACCCCGAACGCGGCGCGGAGGCGGGAGACGAGCTGCGTGGCCAACAGTGAGTGGCCGCCCAGGGCGAAGAAGTCATCCCCGGCGCCCACCGTGTCGAGCTTCAGCACGTCGGCCCAGAGGACCGCCAGTTGACGCTCGGTGTCCGTTTCGGGCGCACGCGACGCGACGCGCACCACGGAGCCCGCGTCGGGCACGGGCAGCGCCTTGCGGTCCACCTTGTTGTTGGCGTTGAGCGGCAGCGCGTCCATCAGGACGAAGGCCGCGGGCACCATGTACTCGGGCAGGTGCTGCTTGAGCGTGGTGCGCAGCGTGTCCGGCGTGGGGCCTGCCTCGCCGGATGCGGACGGAACCACGTACGCGACCAGCCGCTTGTCCCCGGGGCTGTCCTCGCGCACAAGCACGATGGCGTCCCGGATGCCGGGCACCTGGCGCAGGACGGCTTCGATTTCACCCGGCTCGATGCGGAAGCCGCGCAGCTTCACCTGGAAGTCGGTGCGGCCCAGGAAGTCCAGGGCCCCGTCGGCCAGCCAGCGCACCTTGTCGCCCGTGCGGTACAGGCGCGCGCCCGGCGTGGTGCCGAAAGGATCGGGAAGGAAGCGCTCGGCCGTCAGCGCTGGCTGCTGGAGGTAGCCCCAGGCAAGGCCCTCGCCACCGACGTAAAGCTCGCCGGGCACGCCCACCGGCACCGGTTGCAGGTCCGGATCCAACACGTAGGCCGTGGAGTTGGAGATGGACCGGCCGATGGGCAGCGAACCGCCCACGGGCGTCCCGGGCTCCAGCGGCTGGCTGGTGGAGAAGGTGGTGTTCTCCGTGGGCCCGTAGACGTGGAAGAAGCGCGTGCCCGGGCGCATGCGCTCCAGGTGCTCGCGAGCGCGCGCCAGGGGCATGGCTTCGCCGCCGGCCATGAGCTGGGACATGTTCGCCAGCGCTTCGGGCTCGTGCTGCACCAACTGGGCGAAGAGGGCGGTCGTGATGAAGAGCGAGGAGACGCGGTGTTGCCGCAGCAGTCCGGCGATCTCCTCCAGGGACAGCGCGTGCGGAGGGGGCAGCACCAGCCGGGCGCCGTGGAGCAGCGGGCCCCACAGCTCCAGGGTGGAGGCGTCGAAGGCGACGGGCGCCAGTTGGAGGAAGACCTCCTGGGGTCCGAAGCGCAGGAAGGTGTTGTCGCGCACCAGCCGCGTGACGGCACGCTGGGGAATGCAGACCCCCTTGGGCCGGCCCGTGGAGCCGGACGTGAACATCACGTAGGCGAGGCTGTCGCCTCCCACGTCCGGGATCTCCAACGCGGAGTCCCGCTGCGTCGCGAGGCGCGCGCGCCAGTCGGCATCGAAGAGGAACGTCGAGTCGAACAGCGGCGAGAGCGATGCGGCGAAGCGCTCCTGCGTGAGGAGGATGCGGGCCCCGACGTCCTGGATCATCAAGCCCAGGCGCTCGCGCGGGAGCGAGGCGTCCAGGGGGACGTAGGCGCCCCCCGCCTTGAGGATGGCCAGGATGGAGACGACCAGCTCGAACGAACGCTCCAGCGAAAGGGCGACGCGGGAGCCGGGGCCGACGCCGAGGACCCGGAGCGGATGCGCGACCTGATTCGAGAGCAGGTCGAGCTGGGCGTACGTCAGCACCTGCTCGCCCTGCACGAGGGCAATGGCGTCCGGGGTGAGCGCGGCCTGTCGTGAGAAGAGGGCCGCGAGGGACGGCTCGCGCGGGTAGTCGCGGGCGGTGGCGTTCCAGTCCACGAGCACGCGCTGCCGCTCGTCACCGGTCAGCAGGGAGAACGAGGCGAGCGGTGCATCCGGCCGGGCGCACAGCGCGTTCAGCAGCACGCCGAAGTGCTCCATCATCCGGGTGATGGTGGAGGTGTCGAACAGGTCCGTGCTGTAGCCGATGGAGCCGGCGAGGCCTTCAGGGGTCTCCTGGAGGTTGAGGTCCAGGTCGAACTTCGCGGTGGAGGCGTCCGGCTCCTGGAGCTTGAGGCTCAGTCCGGGCAGCGCCAGCGAACCCATGGGCGCGTTCTGCAGCGCGAAGATGACCTGGAACAGCGGAGAACGGCTCAGGTCACGCTGGGGCTGGAGCGCTTCGACGAGCTTCTCGAAGGGCACGTCCTGGTGCTCGTAGGCGGCGAGCGTGGACTGCTTCACCTGTCGCAACAGGGTGCGGAAGGAAGCGCGTGAGTCGATGCGCGCGCGCAGGACCAGCGAGTTGACGAAGAAGCCGATGAGGCCTTCGGTCTCCGCGCGGTTGCGGTTCGCGATGGGCGCACCGACGCTGACGTCCTGTTGACCGGAGTAGCGCGAGAGCAGGAGCTGGAACGAGGCCAGCAGCACCATGAAGGGCGTAGCGCCTTCCTGCTGCGCCAGGGCCTGAACCGGATCCACGACGGCGCGGGGCAGTCGCACGGGGAGGGACGCGCCCCGGAAGGACTGGATCGCGGGGCGAGGCCGGTCGGTGGGCAGCTCCAGCGCCGCGGGCGCACCCGCGAGCTGCTGACGCCAGAAGTCCAACTGCGCGTCCAGGACATCGCCCTGGAGCCACTGCCGCTGCCAGACGGCGAAGTCGGCGTACTGCACGGGCAGCGTGGGAAGGTTGGGAGACTGGCCGGTGGTGAAGGCGCGGTAGAAGGCGGCCAGCTCGCGCACCATCACGCCCAGGGACCAGCCGTCCGACACGATGTGGTGCAGCGTCACGAGCAGCGCGTGACGCGTGGGCTCCAGCCGCAGCAGGGTGACGCGCAGCACGGGCCCGTGCTTCAGGTTGAACGGACGTCCGGCTTCCTCGGAGGCGAGGCGCCGGGCTTCGGCCTCGCGTGCCTCGGGGGACAGGTCCGTCAGGTCGATGACGGGCAGGGCGGCCAGCCCCGTGGGGTGGATGACCTGGACGGGCGTGTCGCCTTCCGGCGGGAAGGTGGTGCGCAGCACTTCATGGCGCTCCACCAGGGCGCGCAGGCTCTGCTCCAGGGCCTGCGCGTCGAGCTCTCCCTCCAGCCACACCACGCCGGGCACGTTGTAGAAGGCGCTGTCCGGCTGGAGCTGATCCAGGAACCACAGCCGCTGCTGTGAGAAGGACAGCGGCAGGGCGCCCTCACGCGGTGCACGCACCAGGGGCGGTGCCTGCTTCGCGGCGTCGGTGTTGGCGGCGTCCAGGCGCGCGGCCAGGGCGGCGAGGGTCGGGGCCTCGAAGACGGCCCGCAGGGGCAGCTCCACGTCGAAGACCGCGCGCACGCGGGAGACGAGCTGGGTGACGCGCAGCGAGTGGCCACCCAACGCGAAGAAGTCGTCCTCCGCGTTCACGGTGCCGGCGTTGAGCACCTCGGTCCAGAGGGCCGCGAGCCGGCGCTCGGTGTCGGTGGAGGGTGGGCGCGAAGGGGCGCGCACCACGGCGCTCGCGTCGGGCGCGGGCAGGACCCTGCGGTCCACCTTGCCGTTGGCGTTGACCGGCAGCGCCTCCAACACCATGAAGGCCGCGGGCACCATGTACTCGGGCACGCGCTGGCGCAGGTGTTCGCGGAGTTCGGACGGGGAGGGGTGCGTCGCATCCGGGCCGGCGGGCACCACGTACGCGACGAGGCGCTTGTCGCCGGGGACGTCCTCGCGCACGAGGACGACGGCTTCGCGCACCCCGGGCACCTGACGCACGGCGGCTTCGACCTCGCCGGGCTCGATGCGGAAGCCGCGCAGCTTCACCTGGAAGTCGGTGCGGCCCAGGAAGTCCAACGTCCCGTCGGGACGCCAGCGCACGGAGTCGCCCGTGCGGTACAGACGCGCACCCGGGGTGGGGCTGAAGGG
>NZ_RAWD01000210.1:0-17259 GCF_003612065.1 Corallococcus sp. CA047B | reverse complement strand
GACAGTCGACGTGCGCGTAGTGGCGGTTCTTCGTCTTGTACTCCACGTGCGCCGTGGAGATGGTGATGCCGCGCTCCCGCTCTTCCGGCGCCTTGTCAATCTGGTCGTACGCCATGAACGTGGCGCCACCCGACTTGGCGAGCACCTTCGTGATGGCGGCCGTCAGCGACGTCTTGCCGTGGTCCACGTGCCCAATCGTTCCGATGTTCACGTGGGGCAGGCTGCGATCGAACTTTTCCTTGGACATGAACCACTCCTCAGGACGGCACCGGTGCAACCCCGGCGGTCTGGAACTTTGGGAGAACTCCCGAGCGGTGCTGCGTGTGCTTCAAAGCCGCTGGAACGTCAATACAATTCGCCCGGCGGCTTCCCCAGCGGGCGGGGCATCAACGGTTGAGCGCTGACTTGGGCGCCGCTGCGTAGTGCTTGAACTGCATGGTGTACGTCGCCCTTCCCTGGCTCTTGCTGCGCAGGTCGGTCGAGTAGCCGAACATGGCCGCCAGGGGCACCTCCGCCTGGATGGCCTGCACTCCGCCAGGCCTGGGCGTCATCCCCAGGATCTTCCCCCGCCGGCCGTTCAGGTCGCCGATGACGTCGCCCATGGACGCCTCCGGAGTGAGGACCTCCGTGGCCATGATGGGCTCCAGGAGCACCGGCTGAGCCGCGCGGACCGCGTCCTTGAAGGCCAGGGAGCCGGCGATCTTGAACGCCATCTCGGACGAGTCTACATCGTGCATGGAGCCGTCGTAGGCCTCCACCCTCACGTCCACCATGGGGTAGCCCGCGACGGGGCCGTTCTGCATGGCCTCCCGGGCACCGTCGCGCGCGGCGTCCACGAACTCCTTGGACACCGCGCCGCCGGTGATGCTGTTGATGAACTCGAAGCCCTTGCCGGGCTCGTTCGGGGACACGCGCAGCCAGATGTGGCCGTACTGCCCCTTGCCGCCCGCCTGGCGGATGTACTTGCCCTCCGCCGTCTGCGTCGTGGTCACCGTCTCGCGGTAGGCCACCTGGGGCTTGCCGATGTTCGCGTCGACCTTGAACTCGCGCAGGAGCCGGTCGACGATGATCTCCAGGTGCAGCTCGCCCATGCCGGCGATGAGCGTCTGGCCCGTCTCCTCGTTGGTGCGCACGCGGAAGGACGGGTCCTCCATCGCCAGCCGCTGCAGGGACTGGATGATCTTGTCCTGGTCCGCGGTGGACTTCGGCTCGATGGCGATGTCGATGACGGGCTCGGGGAACTCCATCCGCTCCAGCACGATCTGCTGCTTGTCGTCGCAGAGCGTGTCACCCGTCGTCGCGAGCTTCAGGCCGACCACGGCGCAGATGTCACCGGCGTAGCACTCGGTGAGCTCGTCCTTCTTGTCCGCGCGCATCTGCACGAGCCGGCTGACGCGCTCGCGCTTGCCCTTCACGGAGTTCCACACCGCAGTGCCCGCCTCCAGCTTTCCCGAGTAGACGCGCAGGAACGTCAGCGTCTGCGAGGAGAACGACGGGTCGTTCATGATCTTGAACGCCAGCGCGCTGAAGGGCGCATCGTCGCGCGTCTCGCGCACCGCGTCCTCGCCCTTGGGCGTCTTTCCCTGGATGGGCGGGACCTCCAGCGGGCTGGGCAGGTAGTCCACCACCGCGTCCAGCAGCGGCTGCACGCCCTTGTGGCGGAACGCCGAGCCGCAAAACACGGGGAACAGCTTCAGGCCCACGCAGCCCTTGCGGATGGCGCGGCGCACCTCTTCCTCGGTCAGCTCCTGGCCCTCGAGGAACTTCTCCGTGAGCGCGTCGTCCTGTTCGGCCGCGGCCTCCAGCAGCTCCGCGCGCGCGGCCTCCGCCGCAGCCTGGAACTCCTCCGGAATCTCCACGACATCGACCTTGCTGCCCTGCTCCTGCTCCTGGAAGACGAGCGCCTTCATGCGGACCAGGTCGATGACGCCCTTGAGCTTGTCCTCGGCGCCCAGCGGCAGCTGCATGCGCACGGGGCGCGCGCCCAGCTTCTCGCGGATGGTGCCGACGGACATCTCGAAGTCCGCGCCCACGCGGTCCATCTTGTTGATGAAGCAGATGCGCGGGACCTTGTAGCGGTCCGCCTGACGCCACACCGTCTCCGACTGCGGCTCCACTCCGTTCACGGCGTCGAACACCGCGATGGCACCGTCGAGCACGCGCAGCGAGCGCTCCACCTCGATGGTGAAGTCCACGTGACCCGGCGTGTCGATGATGTTCACGCGGTAGCGGTGGCCCTCGCGCTCCCAGAAGGCGCTGATGGCCGCGGACGTGATGGTGATGCCACGCTCGCGCTCCTGCACCATCCAGTCCGTGGTGGTGGTGCCTTCGTGCACCTCGCCCATCTTGTGGATGGCGCCTGTGTAGAACAGGATCCGCTCGGTGGTGGTCGTCTTGCCGGCATCGATGTGCGCCATGATGCCGATGTTGCGGTAGCGCTCGAGGGGGAACTCGCGGGCCATGAGTCAGTTCCTTCCAGGGAGGCGGGAGGAACCGGAAGCGGCCCTCTCCACCGACCGATCGGACATCTCAGAGAACCTGCCGTGCTGACAAACAAAACCGCCCGGACGCTGGCAGCGCATCCGGGCGGCGACCGCGAAGCCCCTGACGGGACCTACCAGCGGTAGTGCGCGAAGGCCTTGTTCGCCTCCGCCATCTTGTGCGTGTCTTCACGCTTCTTCACCGCGTTGCCGCGGTTGTTGGCGGCGTCCATGATCTCGCCGGCCAGCTTCTCCTGCATGGTCTTCTCACCGCGCGCCTTGGCGTAGGAGATGATCCAGCGCATGCCCAGCGCGACGCGGCGATCCTGACGGACCTCCACGGGCACCTGGTAGGTGGCGCCACCGACACGACGGCTCTTGACCTCAAGCACCGGCTTGACGTTGTCCAAGGCCTTCTTGAAGGTCTTGAGGGGGTCTTCCTTCGCGCGCTCCTCCATGAGGGCGAAGGCGCCGTAGCACACGCCCTCCGCGATGGACTTCTTCCCCTTGCGCATCAGGTCGTTGACGAACTTGGTAACGAGCCGGTCCTGGAACTTCGGATCCGGGAGAATCTTCCGCTTGGCGACTACGCGACGACGAGGCATCTCTTCCCTTACGCCCCACTTCCCTCACTGAGGGAAGCCTGATGGGGCTTCAAGACTTGGACTTCCAGGGACACTCCCCAGGGTGTGGGGCCAGCGTCCAACACAGCTTCAAGGACAGCGAAGGTGTTCCGCGCCAACGACGCGCGGGGGACAAACTAGCTGGGACGCTTCGCGCCGTACTTCGAACGGCTCTGCTTGCGACCGGCAACGCCCACGGAGTCCAGCGTGCCGCGGATGATGTGGTAGCGAACGCCCGGGAGGTCCTTCACACGGCCACCGCGGATCATCACCACCGAGTGCTCCTGGAGGTTGTGACCCACGCCGGGGATGTACGAGGTGACCTCGATCCCGTTGGTCAGACGAACGCGAGCCACCTTGCGGAGCGCGGAGTTCGGCTTCTTCGGAGTCGTGGTGTAGACGCGGGTGCACACGCCGCGCTTCTGGGGGCACTCCTTCAGGGCAGGGCTCTTGCCCTTGATGTTGAGCTTCTCGCGGCCCTTGCGGACGAGCTGGCTGATGGTCGGCACTGAAACCTCTTCTTCGATGGGAACCGCTTCCGGATACACGAAAGCGGAGCATATCTACCTACAGGCTACAGAAAGGCCCGCGAGTATAGGGAGGGGCCCCCGGGTGTCAAGCATGGCTTGCCCCTGGGCCAGCAGCGGCCAGAGGACCCGGGTGATTCCACCAGACACCCGAAAAACCTGGGACAACGACAACGGCCGGACGCTCTACTCCGCGCAACCCTAGAAGTCGAGGACCATCACGATCGCGTCCTCGCCCTCGTCCGCGTAGTAGTTCGGGCGGATGCCGACCGCCCGGAAGCCCAGCGAGCGGTAGAGGTTGAGCGCGGACTCGTTGCCCCGCCTCACCTCCAGCGTGGCCAGGGAGCAGCGGCGCCCCACGCCCCGGCGAAGAACCTCCTCCATCACGGTGCGCGCGACGCCCCGGCGCCGGTGGACGGGGGCGGTGGCCACGTTGAGCACGTGGACCTCGTCGTGGACGATCCAGAAGATGGCCAGGCCCAGCAGCTCCACGCCGCCCTCGGGCAGGGGCTCCTCCACGAGGAGGATGGTGGACCAGTCGTGCTGGAGCTCGCGCCCGAGCAGTTCGTGGGACCAGGGGTTCTTGAAGGACGCCTTCTCCAGCGCCATCACCGCCGGCATGTCTTCCACGGTCATCTGCCGGATCACGAAACCGTGCGCCTTTTCGGGAGTTCCGTCCTCCCGCAGCCGTCTCATCGCCGTGCCTCCCGCGCGAAGGGCGCCACCCGCCGCACCTGCGCCGACTTGCGTACTTCAGCCAGGGCCTGTGCCGCCAGCTCCCCGTAGCGCGCCCGCACCAGCTGCTCGCGGATGGCTGTGCGCGCCGCCTGATCGAACTCGCCGGGGTACACGTCCCGGTGTTCGTCGTAGTGGTGGCGCACCTCCGCTTCGCTCACCTGTGCCTTCAACCGGACCCGACTGTCCAGGATTCGCTCCGCCCGGAGCCCCCGTGCCAGCACGGCCACCAGGGCCTCCTGGTCCACGTCGTGTCGGGCGAGGAAGCGCCGCAGCGCCTCCTCCCCTCCCAGCCTCGTGCGGAAGGTGTCCAGGCGGGCCTCCACCTCCGAGGGTTCGGCTGGAAAGGCCTGGAGGCGGTCGGCGCTCAGGACCTGGAGCCGCTGGTTGATGGACAGTTCCAGGGCGCCCTGGAGGGTCTGCTCGTCCAGCGGCAGGGCGGCGACCTGCACGGCCCCTCGCTGGATCAGCGCCACCCGGGCCTCCATCTCCAGCTCGCTCTGGGTCAGGACCTGGCCCTCGATGACCGCCACGACGCGGTCCACCACCCTGCCCTCCCGAATGGAGGCGGCCGGGGGGGCGGCGGCGTGGGCCGTCAACCCGGGCCCGAGGGAGGTCCCCAGCAGGCAGAACGCCAGCCACAGGGGGACCATCCGATGCCCGCGCGGTGATGGCATGGCCTTCCTCATCTTCCGGCGACTGTAACCATCCCGGCCCTGTCTCGACATCCCGTGCTGGCGCTCACCGACCCACTGGTTACGTTCTTGGCTGTCGGGTACTGCACGGCGAGAACTATGGCGGACGACTACTACCAGATTCTGGGCGTGCCACGGACGGCGTCCGCGGACGAACTCAAGAAGGCATTCCGGAAGCTGGCGCGCCAGCACCACCCGGACGTCAACCCCGGGAACAAGGCGGCGGAGGAAAAGTTCAAGCGCATCAACAGCGCCTTCGAGGTCCTGGGCGACCCGAAGAAGCGCTCGCTCTACGACGAGTTCGGCGAGGACGCGGAGAAGATCGGCTTTGACGAGAAGAAGGCCACCGCCTACCGCCAGTACCGAGCGGCCCAGGCCGCCGGGGGCAGTGGCGGCGGGGGCATTCCCTTCAGCACCGAGGGCGTGGACCTGGGCGACCTGTTCAACGACATCTTCGGACGTTCGGGGAGCGGCGGGCACGGTGGTGGCTTCGACGTGGGCGACCTCTTCGGCCGGGGTCGGGGTGGCAGCCGGGCCACGGCCGCCGAGCGCGGCGACGACCTGACCACCAAGGTCCAGATCTCGCTCGCCGAGGCCGTGTCCGGCACCGAGCGCACGCTGTCCCTCCAGCGCCCGGGCCGCTGCGGCAAGTGCCATGGCGAGGGGCATACCGGGAAGCTCGTCAGCTGCCCCACCTGCAACGGCACGGGCCGGGCGCGACGGGGCGGGGCCATGTTCGGCGGCTCGGGTGTATGCCCCACCTGCCGTGGCAGCGGCCGGGCCCCGGAGTCCTGCTCGCAGTGCGGCGGCAGCGGCCTCCAGGAGGAGACGACCCGGCTGACGGTGAAGATTCCGGCGGGCGTGACGACGGGCTCCAAGGTGCGGCTCGGCGGCCAGGGTGCGGCCGGTGTCCACGGCGGGGCTCCCGGCGACCTCTACATCGAGACGGAGGTGGCCGAGCATCCGCTGGTGCGCCGCGAGGGTGACGACCTGTACCTGGACCTGCCGGTGACGGTGGCCGAGGCGCTGCTGGGCGGCGAGGTGCGCGTGCCTACGTTCCAGGGTGAGGTGACACTGCGGGTGCCCCCCGGTTCGCAGTCCGGCCGGAAGATGCGGCTCAAGGGGCGCGGCGTACCGTCGCTTCGGGGAGGAACGCCTGGCGACATGTACCTGCTCCTCCAGGTGAAGGTGCCCGAGGACGCCACCGACGAGGCCCGCGCCGCCGCGGAAACACTGGCGAAGGCCTACCGGGGCGACGTGCGCCGGGAGTTGAATCTGTAGTGGGGTTGCCGCGTGGTACCTCTTGTTGTCTCTTGTCCTGGAAGGCGCCCCGTCCTACATGGCGCCTCCACCTTCCGAATCCGGAGCGGGTACGTATTTATGGGTCTCTTCGATTTCCTCACGGGCGGCTCGGGCCCCGAAAAAGCCCTCAAGCTCAAGTCCAAGGTGACCCAGAAGTACGGGGAGCCTTCCACGCGGCAGAAGGCCCTTCAGCAGTTGGGGGAGATGAAGTACCCCGAGGCCGTCACGGTGCTGCTCAGTCGGTTCACCATCACCGTGGACCCGCTCACCACCGACGCGGATGAGAAGGAGCACACCTTCGAGCTCATCAAGGGCTTTGGCCAGGAGGCGGTCGCCCCGGTGAGCGCCTTCCTCAAGCAGAGCGACCACGCCACGTCCTGGGCCCTGCGCGTGCTGCAGGAGCTGCTGGCCGAGGACGCGCTGATGGGCGTCATCGTCGACACGCTCCAGCACCTGTCGTCCCGCTACACGCGCGACCCGGAGAAGAAGGTCGTCCTGCTCCACCACGTCGTGGGCAAGCAGGATCCGCGTGTGGCCCCCGCCGTCCTCCCCTTCCTGGAGGACATGTCCGATGACGTGAAGATCGCCGCCATCAACCTCCTGGGGCCCCTGAAGTACGAGCCGGCGCGCGAGCCCCTGCTCCAGCTGCTCACCAACGAGGACACCGCCCGGCGCGTGCAGACCGCCGCCCTGGCCGCTCTCGCGGAAAGCGGGTTCGCCGTGCAGGGCTACCAGGAGAAGGTGCAGTCCGCCCTCGTGGAGCCCTTCAGCCTGGACAAGGACGGCCGCATCCAGCGCCGGGCCTAGAGCAGGCGGCGAACGTCCGGGCTGTCGGGCACCTGACACGGCCCCCCTCCCCGGGGGCTGGCCGGCACCAGGGCGGTTTCCTCCCACGCGAGACATGAAGCAGGATTCACGCGTGCCCTCGAAGAAGAAGGATCCGCAGCTCGCAGAAGTGGTGCCGCTGCGTCCCGCCGCCACTCCCGCGAAGAAGGCCCCACCGAAACGGGCGGCGAAGCCTCCGCCCCCCGTGGACACGGACTCCGCCGCGCAGGCGTTGCTGGAGATGGGCCGGCAGCTGACAGACAACGCGGGCCCCACCGAGGCCCTGCGCGCCCAGCTCCAGACGCTCCACACGCTGCTCAAGCCGAAGGTCTGCTACGTCGCGCGCCACTTTCCGTCGCGCAACCAGCTCCACGTCGAGCACGTGCGCGGTCGCTACGACGAGCGCGTCACCGCCGCCGTCCCGGGCGAGGGCGTGGTGGGCCGGTGCTTCACCGACAAGGTGCTCCTGCGCGAGGACGACACCGTCGCCGTGCCCCTGGAGGGTCCGCAGGGCGTGACGGGCGTGCTCGTCGTCCTGGGTGCCCGGCGCAAGGCGTCCGACATCCTGATGCAGTCCCTGGCGTCCCAGCTCACCGCCGCCTACGAGGTGGCCCGGCTGCGCGACGACAGCGCCCGGCGCAACAAGGACCTGCAGACGGCCATCGCGGGCCTCAAGAGCCTGGAGCAGAACCGCGAGGAGCTGCTCGGCAACGTGTCCCATGACCTGAAGAACCCGCTCACCACCATCAAGGCCTACCTGGCCATGCTGGGCCGGGAGAAGCTGGGCACCCTGACGGACGGACAGCGCCGCGCGGTGCAGATCTGCGACCGCAACTCCGACCGGCTGCTGCAGCAGGTGAACGATCTGGTGCTGATGTCCCGGCTGTCCTCCGGGAAGATGCAGCTCAACCAGCGCCCCTTCGGCCTCAAGGCCGTGGCGGAAGAAGTCGTGCGCGGGCTGGGCGCCGTCGCCGAGCACAGCCGCGTGCGGGTGGTGATTCCGCCCTGCCCGGAGGTGTTCGTCCGCGGCGACCGCGAGCGCATCTCCGAGGCCATCCACAACCTCGTCGAGAACGGCATCCACCACAGCGAGACGGACGACGTCGTCGAGGTGCGCGTCGCGTCCGGCGAGGGCCTGGGCACCCTCACCGTGAAGGACTCCGGCCAGGGCATGTCCGCCGAGGCCCTGGAGCACGTCTTCGACTCGTTCTACCGCGCGCAGCCCGGCATGCCGCGTCCCCCGGGCGCGGGCCTGGGCCTGCCCCTGGTCGCCAAGATCGTCGCGCTGCACGGCGGCCGCGTGGACGCCTCCAGCATCCTGGGCGAGGGCAGCACGTTCGAGATGGTCCTGCCCCTGTTCGCGAGCGCCGTCAGCGCCCCGGACCTGAATCAGGCCGCGCCCAAGGCGGGCGGCATCCTCCTGGTGGAGGACGACGTGGACTGCCGCGAGGTGCTGGAGCAGGTGCTGGAGCAGGAGGGCTACCGGGTGATGGCCACCTCCGGTGCCGCCGAGGCGCGCTCCATCCTGTCCCACATCCGGCCGGCCATGGTGCTGCTGGACCTGCGGCTGTCCGGAGAGGATGGACGCTCCGTGCTGCACTACATCCGCACCACCGAGTCGCTGGCGGACGTGGTCGTCTACATCATCTCCGGCGCCAGCGACGTCGCGTCCCTCACCTCGGGTGAAGGTCCGGATCGCATCGACGGGTTCTTCGAGAAGCCCCTGAAGCTGCCCAAGCTGCTGGACACCGTGGCCGCGGTGGTGCGCCCCAAGAACCGCGGCCCCGCAGTGCCCTGAACGACGTCCCGGGCGCCTTCCCCACAGAAGAGGTGGCAGGAAGGCGCCCCGCCTTGGGTAGTATCCGCGCGGCCCATGAGCACTTCCGTCTATTCCCGCTACCGCGCCGCGTTCGCCCAGGCTCTTGCCGGGGCCCTGGGCGTCCCCGCCTCCGACATCGATGCGCAGGTCAAGCCCGCGGATCCCGCGCACGGCGACCTGAGCTTCGCCACCTTCCCCCTCGCCAAGGCGCAGAAGAAGGCGCCGCCCGCCATCGCCGCGTCGCTGGCGCAGTCGCTCCAGGTTCCCGGCCTGGAGGTGAAGGCCGTGGGCCCGTACGTCAACGCGCGCTTCCTTCCCCTGCCCTTCACCCAGGAGGTCATCGACAGCGTGCGCCAGGCAGGCATCGCGTACGGAAGCAACGCCGAGGAGGGCAAGGGCAAGACGGTGGTCATCGACTACTCGTCGCCCAACATCGCCAAGCCCATTGGCTTCCACCACATCCGCACCACGTTCCTGGGCCACTGCATCGCGAACCTCTACCGGGCGCTGGGCTGGCGCGTGGAGGGCATCAACTACCTGGGGGACTGGGGCAAGCAGTTCGGCCTCGTCGCCGTCGGCTTCCAGGAGTTCGGCAAGGAGGAGCTGCGGGAGGACATGGCGCACCTGGTCCAGGTGTACGTCCAGGCCAACAAGCGCGCCGGTGAAGACCCCGCCTTCGACGAGAAGGCCCGCGAGTTCTTCCGCCGCATGGAGGCCAACGAGCCGGAGGCGATGAAGCTCTGGAACCAGTTCCGGGAGACGAGCCTCAAGGGCTTCAAGCGCGTCTACAAGCGCATGGGCATCGACTTCGAGCACATCGAGGGCGAGAGCCGCTACCAGGGCCGCATGGACGCCGTCATCGCGCAGATCGCGAAGAAGCCCGGCGTGAAGGAGTCCCAGGGCGCCATCATCGTGGACATGCCCTACGCGGAGAACGAGCCGCCCGTCCTCCTGAAGAAGAACGATGGCAGCACGCTCTACGCCACGCGCGACCTGGCCGCCGCCGAGGACCGCCACGCGCGGTTCAACTTCGACAAGTCGCTCTACGTCGTCGCGCAGGATCAGGCGCTGCACTTCCGCCAAGTGTTCCGCACCCTCACGGAGATGGGACAGCCGTGGGCGGACAAGTGCATCCACGTGCCGTTCGGCCGCATCCACGGCATGAGCACGCGCAAGGGCCAGGTGGTGGAGCTGGATCAGGTCCTGGACGAGTCCAAGGAGCGCGTGCTCAAGCTCGTGGAGGCGAACATCGCCTCGGGCAACCTCGTGACAGAGGATCCCGATGGCCTCGCGGAGCAGATCGGCCTGGGCGCCATCGTCTTCGGTGACCTGAAGCACAACCGCGCCAGCGACTACACCTTCGACTGGGACGAGGTGACCAGCCCCGAGGGGCACACCGGTCCCTATCTCCAGTACGCGCACGCGCGCAGTGCGACCGTGCTGCGCAAGGGCGGCGGTGTTCCGGCAAGTTATGATCCGGCGCTCCTGACGCTTCCCGAGGAGCAGACCCTGGTGCGCGAGCTCATGCGTCTGCCGGACACGGTGCGCGCGGCGGCGGAGCAGTACGAGCCGAGCCTCGTCGCGCGACTGTTGCTGGACGTGGCGGCGGCCTACAGCCGCTACTACACCGCCGGCAACAAGGAGCGCGAGAAGCGCATCCTCGTGGAGGACAATGACGCGCTGCGCGCGGCGCGCCTGGCCCTCACGGACGCAACGCGCATCACCCTGGCGGCGGGCCTGACCCTCTTGGGCATCCCGACGCCGGAAAACATGTAGCCTGGGGGGCTGCCGTGGATACCGCGCTGGTGCAGACCGTGACGCAAGGAGAGGCCTTGAAGGAGGAATTCGGTCCCATGTCCCGGGTGCTCGGGGCACGGTACTTCGACGGGGTGCACTTCCCCCCCGAGGCCGAGGACGAACTGCGTGCGCTCAGCGCCCGGGGCTTCGTGGTGCACGTCATGCGCACCACCGCGTGGATCAACTTCCTCTACATCGCGTGGGCCATGGTCCGCCGGGCCATGCCGCCCATCCGCGCGGTGGTGAACCTGCGCCCCTGGTTCACCCGGCCCTGGCGCCAGACGGCCCAGAATGGCGCGGTGGAGGAGCGCTTCCGCTATGCCCTGCAGCAGGGCGGCAGCGGGCTCGTGTTCCTGCGCCGCACGGCGCTGCTGCACGCCTCCGGCAAGGAGACGCGCGAGGACCCCTTCCCCGCCCTGGTGCGGCTGGCGCGTGGCGCCGACAAGCCGGTGTTTCTGGTGCCGGAGCTGTTCGTCTGGGAGAAGCGTGCCGCCAAGCTGAAGCCGGGCTGGCGCGACGTGGTGTTCGGCAGCCCGGAAGCGCCGGGCTTCGTGCACTCGATGGTGGCGTTCTTCCGCAACTACAAGCGCGCGCAGTTCCGCGTGGGAGAGCCCATCGACCTGCGCCGCTTCATCGAGGAGAATCCCCAGGCCACCGACGAGGTGCTGGCGCGCAAGGTGCGCAGCGCGCTGCACGTGTACCTGGCCCGGGAGACGCGCGCGGTGTTCGGCCCGCCGCAGAAGCCCACCGACCGGCTCATCGAGGAGACGTTGCGCGACCGTCAGCTGCGCAAGGTGCTGGATGAGCACGCGGCCGCCACCGGCCGCAAGCCCGCGAGCGTGCAGCGCGAGGCCAAGCGCAACCTGGAGGCCATCGCGGCCAGGCCCAACCCGTCCGTGCTGGCGCTCATCGCGCCGATGCTGGAGTGGGTGTTCAACCGCATCTACGACGGCATTGGCGTGGACGAGGCGGGCCTGCACCGCGCGCTCAAGGCCGCGGGCAGGGCGCCGGTGGTGCTCTGCCCCAGCCACAAGAGCCACGTGGACTACCTGGTGATGAGCTGGGTGCTGTGGAACCGCGGCTACACCGCGCCGCTGGTCGCCGCGGGCGCCAACCTGTCCTTCTGGCCCCTGGGCCCGCTGTTCCGCCGCTGCGGCGCGTTCTTCCTGCGCCGCTCGTTCAAGGGCGACAAGGTCTACGCCGCGTCCTTCAAGGCGTACATCAAGAAGCTGGTGCACGACGGCATCCACCAGGAGTTCTTCCCCGAGGGCGGCCGCTCGCGCACGGGCAAGCTGCTCACGCCCAAGCTGGGCATGCTCACGTGGCAGGTGGAAGCGGTGCTGGACGGCGCGCGCAACGACCTCTACTTCGTGCCCGTCTCCATCGACTACGAGAAGGTCGTGGAGTCCGACAGCTACTCGAAGGAGCTGGCCGGCGGGGAGAAGAAGCCCGAGGACCTCAAGGCCCTGTTGAGCGCGCCCAAGGTGCTGGCCGCGCGCTACGGACGCATCCACCTGACGTTCGACGAGCCGCTGTCGCTGGTGGAGTTCATGAAGGCGCGTGGCCTGTCGCCGCAGGAGCCGGTGACGGACGAGCAGAAGAAGGGCCTGGTGCGCGCGCTGGGCAACCGGGTGATGTACGGCATCAGCAAGGTGTCCACCGTCACGCCGCACGCGCTGGTGAGCGCGTCGCTGCTGGCCCACCGCCGGCGCGGCCTCACCCAGCGCGAGCTGACCGACCGGATCAGCCTGCTGCGCCGCATCGCCGTGGAGGATGGAGCGCGGCTGTCCCCGGAGCTGGTCAACGCGCCCAGCAACCCGGAGACGCTGGGGCCCATCCAGGACGCCATGCGGGAGTTCATCTCCGACGAGATGGTGCGCACGAAGGAAGCGCGCAACGAGGTCAGCTACCAGGTGGAGGACTCGCGCCGTCCGGAGATGTCCTTCTACAAGAACACGCTGATGAACCTGGTGGCCGCGCGCAGCCTCGTGGCCAACGCGCTGCTGGCCGGCACACCCGCGCCGTACGACACCGTGAAGGCCCGCGCGCTGTTCCTGTCGCGCCTCTTCAAGGTGGAGTTCATCTACCGGGTGGGCGCGTCGTTCGAGACCATCTTCGCCGAGTGCGTGGAGCGGCTCGGGCGCATGGGCCTGGTCATCCACGACGGTGACACGCTCAAGCTGGCGCCGGAGGCCCACGCGCTGCCGGAGCTGGAGTTCCTGGCGGACCTGCTGCGCGACTTCCTGGAGGCCTACCTGCTGGCGGCGATGACCCTGCCCGACGTGGCCTCGGGCGCCGCCACCGACCGCAAGTCCTTCGCCAAGCTGGCGCTGGAGACGGGACGCGTCGAGTACAACGCCGGGCGCATCACCGCCTCCGAGTCGCTGGCGAAGACGACGCTCGAGAACGCGGTGGAGTACCTGTTGGATCAGCGCATCCTCGTGGAAGAGGACAAGAAGCTGAAGCTGGGCGACCCTGCCGCGGCGGCCGAGCTGCCCCGGAAGAACCCGCTCGCGGACGACATCCGCGGCTACCTGCACCGGGCCTGAGCGACACGGCCCGCGGCACCTCGAAGCGAACGCGGCACCCCACCCTCCGCCCCTGGCGGCAGGGGCAGGAGACGACACGGTGGATGAAGGCCTCCCTCCCAGCGACCCGCAGCCGGTAGGGCCCACCGTGCCGCCGCCCCTCAAGCCGCCCCACCCGCTGCTCGCGGCGGCGCTGGCCTTCGGCCTGTTCCTCACGGTCGGGGCCACCACCCAACTGCTCAACCCCGCCTTCGGCGTGTGGTTCACGGAGGTGTTCCTCTTCCTGGGCGTCGCGTGGGTGATGCTGCGCCGCGCGGGCTTCCGGCCCGCCGAGTACACCGGCCTCACGCCCTTCCAGGGGAAGCCCGCCCTGTTCGGCTTCCTGCTGGGCGTGGCCAACTTCTTCGCCGTGGTGGTGCCCATCCAGTTCCTGGCGCAGCGGCTGGCGCCCGAGTGGCTTCGGGAGATGTTCGACGCCTCGCGCCTCTTCGAGGGCCAGACGCCGGTGGAGCTGGCGCTGCTCCTGGGCGGCGTGTCCGTGGCCGCCCCCCTGTGCGAGGAGTTCTTCTTCCGTGGCCTCTTCCAGCGCTCGCTCACTCCCGCCGCCCCGGCGTCGCCCTGGCGTGCGCTGATCATCACCTCGGTGGTGTTCAGCGCCTTCCACCTGGATCCGGTGGGCTTCCTCGCGCGCGCGGAGCTGGGAGTGCTCTTCGGCTGGCTGCTGCTGCGCACCGGTTCCCTCTGGCCGAGCATCGCGGCGCACGCGGCCAACAACATGGTGTCGTCGGTGCTGTTCCTGGTCGCCACGCACTCGGGGCTGGCGAAGGAGTCAGCGCCGGACGACGTGACGGACTGGCGGGCCGTGCTGGGACTGGCGCTGGTGGGATGGACGGCGCTGCTGGGCCTGCGCGCCGCGTCCCGACACGCCCCTTCCGTCTGGGGACGCGGCACCCCGCCGGACGATGAAGCGGTGCGCTCCACGAAGCCCGTGCCGCTGTTCGCCCTCCAGTTGCTGCCGTGGGTCGCGGCCGCCACGCTGTCCCTGGTGGTCCTGGGCGTGGTGGATGGCAGGGGCGTGTCGCTGAGCGTCTATGACGTCCAGCACCCGGTGCCGCCCCTGGGCAAGAACGCGGCCCCGGGCCTCCAGGCGGAGCGCAAGGCCCTGCACCAGCTGCGCAGGTCCGTCCGCAAGGGCGAGATGCCCATGGAACTCTACGAAGAAGAGCGGCTCCGGCAGTCCAAGGCCCACGAGCCCCCAAAGCCCCTGCCCGTCCCCTGAAACGACACTGCCCCCAGGCTTTCACCTGGAGGCAGCGGCGGCTTCGAAGCGAGCGGCGCGGGCTGTGGTCAGTCCGCCTTGTACGACGTGACGTGGAACACCGGGCCCACCATCGCGGCGGTGACGGCATCCCGCTGCACGCTGCCCTCGGCGGAGATGCGCTGACCGTCCTTCTTGATCTTCCGGTCGCCGCCCGCGAGTTGGTAGGTCTTGCCGTCATCGGCCTTCAGGACCCACACGCCGCCCTCCAGGTCCTGGTACTGCACCGTGCCGGAGAGCTTCATGCGTCCTCCCGCTTGAGCATCGCGCGGGCGATGACGAGGCACACCACCGTGTTGAAGCCCAGCCACGGCTTGGCCAGGAAGGTGAAGGGCATCCACGCCAGCGCCGGAGCGCCCACCCACGCCGCGTAGGCCAGGAAGCCCGCGAAGCCGAGCGCCAGGCCGCCCACCGCCGGACGGAAGCCCCGCCAGATGATGGCCGGCAGCGAGAGCACCAGCGGAATCAGCGCGCTGTAGAACAGCGGGCTCACCGTGGCCCGGCCGAAGATGATGCGCTGCCAGTCCGGGATGGGCAGCGAGGCCACGTTCACCACGTCGCCGGCCGCGCCCGAGGCGCCCGTGAACCACGTGCGCAGGAAGAAGAAGCCCACCGTGGACAGGACCAGCGGCACGAAGAACGCCGGGCGGAAGAGGATGTTGAGGAAGCCCGGACGCTCGCGGCCGCGCAGCGTCAGCAGCACCACCACCAGCAGCGCCGCGGCCCACCCCAGCGACGGCCAGCGCGGCCCGCCGCCCGTGAACGCCTGGAGCGACGCGTTGGCGTTGAGGACGCCGTGGCCGTACTGCTCGGACCAGGCCTGTTCGTCCGCCGCCTTCGCCCCGGCGTAGAGCGCCTGCTCCACCTCGTCCGGGTTCTTCGCGCCGGCGCCGTAGAGCATCGCGGCGACCGCGGCCACGTGCGGCGCGGCCATGCTGGTGCCCTGGTACCAGGCGTAGACGGAGCGCGACGGGTCGCGCGGGTCGATGGTGTTCTGCAGGATGCCGCCCGAGTCGCCCTGGCGCTTGTCGCCACCGGGCGCCGCGATGTCCAGCTCCTTGCCATAGGACGAGTACGGAGCGCGCGAGCCGTCCGGCCCCACCGCGCCCACCGCCACCGCGCCCGGGTACGCCGCGGGGAACTCCACCCGGCCCCGCCCGGTGTTGCCCGCCGCGGCCACCACGGTGACGCCCTTCTTGCGCGCGTACTCCACCGCGCTGGCCATGACCTGCGAGTACAGGCCACCGCCCAGCGACATGTTGATGACCTTCGCGTCGTGGTCCGCCGCGAAGCGGATGGCGTCCGCGATGTCCGCCGACGTGCCGCTGCCGAAGTGGTTCAGCACCTTGAGGGGCATCAGCGTCGCGTCGAAGGCCACGCCCGCCACGCCCTCGCCGTTGTTGGTCGCCTGCGCGATGGTGCCCGCCACGTGCGTGCCGTGGCCGTGGTCGTCGTTGGCGTGCTCGTCGTCGTTGACGAAGTCATAGCCCTTCACGAACGACACGCCCTTCAGGTCCGGCACCTGCTTGAAGTCGTCGTGGTCCTCGTAGGCGATGCCGGTGTCGATGACCGCCACCACCACGCCCTTGCCCCGGTTGCCGTCCCAGGCCTTGGGCATGTCGATCATCCGCAGGTTCCACTGGGACGCGTATTGCGGATCATTGGGCGTGAAGCTGCTGCGCACCTGCATGAGCGGCTCGGCGGACTCCACCGCCGGGTTCTGCCGGATGCGCTCGAGCACGCCCTCCACGTCGTTCACGCCCACCGCCAGCGTGACGCCCGTCCGGGGGCCTTCCAGGGAGTTGAACTCCAGGTCCACGCCCCACTCCTGCTCCCAGGCGTCGAACTCCGCCTGGGTGGTGCCGTCCTTGAAGTCCACCACGATGGCGCCGGACACCACGTCGTCCGAGCCCCCCGCCACGGCCTCCGCCACCTCGGCCTGGGCCGCCGCGTCCGGCCCCACCGGGACCTCCGACTCCCGCGACGCGGGAGCACACGCCGAGGCCGACAGGGCCAGCGCCGCGAGAACCACGTTCCATCGCCTCATCCGCATCGGGACACTCCTTGAACGAAGACGCCTCGAAGACCCACTACGAACGCACGGCGGGACGATTGGGTCTGCCCCACCAGTCTGTTCGCCCCCCGGCCGGCCGTGCAAGGCGACGGGGATGAAGAAATGTGAAGAAGTCCGCAGGTTTGCACGCCTGCCCTACCCGCCCGCCAGCCGCTGGAGCCACGCGGCCGCGGCCCTGCCCACCTGGGGAAGATTGCGGTGGAACGTGGCTCCGGCATCGTCGATGACCTCTAAATCGCCCCCGGCCTCGGCGACAGCGGCGGCCAGCGCCGCCCGGGGCAGACGGGTGTCCTCCGCTCCGACAATCACCAGCAGTGGACACGACAGCCGCACGAGTGACAACGGATCCAGGTCCGGCGCCACCAGACACAGTCCGCCCACCGCCGGGTGCCGCTCCTGGAGCGCCAGCGCCACGCGCGCGCCCCCATGCAGCGCCGCCACCGCCAGCGCGGACGTGCCCGCGTTCTCCAGCGCCACCCGCATGGCCGCCTCCGCGTCCTCCACCAGCGCGCCCCCGCTGCCCCGAACGCCCTGGC